>CAZXYL010000490.1:0-9434 GCA_964644915.1 uncultured Geminicoccaceae bacterium | reverse complement strand
GGCAACGTGATCGTGCTCAAGCCGCCGCCCCAGGCGCCGCTCACCGTGCACAAGATGGTCGAGCTGTTCGTGGATGCCGGCACGCCCGCAGGCTTCCTCAACGTCGTCTACGGCGACGAGGTCGGCCCCGCCCTGGTGCGCGACCCGCGGGTCGAGTTCATCACCTTCACCGGCTCGACCCGGGTCGGCGCCGAGATCAAGGCGGCCGCCGGCATGCGCCGGGTGGCGCTCGAGCTCGGCGGCAATGGGCCGACGATCGTCCACGAGGACGCCGCGGTCGAGGACTGCGCGCCCCTCTGCGCACGCAACGCCATGCGGCTCGCCGGCCAGAGCTGCATCTCGGTGCAGACCGTCCACGTGCACGAGCGGCTCTACGACGCGTTCGTCGAGCGGCTGGTGGGCACGGTCGAAACGCTCGAGGTGGGCGATCCGCTGGACGAGGCGACCGACGTCGGCACGCTGATCGACGAGGCGGCCGCGCGGCGGGTCGAGAGCTGGGTGCGCGAGGCCGAGAGCGGCGGCGCGCGCGTGCTCACGGGCGGCCGGCGCCACGGCGCCGCGTTCGAGCCGACGGTGCTGTCCGACGTCGATCCGGCGCTGAAGGTGGTGTGCGACGAGGTCTTCGGGCCGGTGGTGAGCGTGCTTCGCTACCGCGACCTCGACCAGGTGATCGGGCAGATCAACGCCAGCCGTTTCGGGCTGCATTGCGGCGTGTTCACGCGCTCGCTCGAGGTGGCGCTGCACTGCGCGCGGACCATCCGCGCGGGCGGCGTGATCATCAACGGCACCTCGACCTGGCGCACCGACCAGCTGGCCTACGGCGGCATCAAGGACAGCGGGATCGGGCGCGAGGGGCCGCGCTACTCGATCCGCGACATGACCGAGGAACGGCTGGTGGTGTTCAACCTCTGATGGCGACGCAAAACAGCCTCGAGGCGCGCGCCGGCAGCGACGGCGTGCAGGCGCCCACGGACCGGAAGGAGCGCACGGGCGTGCAGTCGCTGGAGCGCGGATTCGCGATCCTGGAGGCGATCGCCCGCGCCCGCGAGGGCATCGGGCTCGCCGAGCTGAGCAAGACCGTCGGCCTGCACAACAGCACCACCTTCCATCTGGTCAAGACCATGGTGGCGCTGGGCTACATCCGCCAGGACGCGCGCAAGCGCTACCGCATCGGCCGGCCGCTGTTCACGCTGGCCGCGGGCTCGCTCGACGAGGTGGAGCTGGTGAGCCTGGCGACCCCGATCCTCGAGGACCTGAGCGATGCCACCGGCGAGAGCGGGCATTTCGCGGTGCGCTCGGGCGATGCGGTGGTGGTGATCGCCAAGACCTCCGGCACCGGCGCGTTCCAGCTCACCGATCGGGCGGGCGTGGTCCGCCCGGCGCATGGCACGGCGCTGGGCAAGGTCCTGCTCGCGGCGCTCACGCCCGCGCAGCTCGACCGCTTCATCCAGAGCCACGAGCTCGCGCCGTTCACGCCCAAGACGATCACCGAGCCCGACCTGCTCCGCCAGGAGATTCAAGAAGTTGCGCGCACCGGCGTGGCGTTCGACGATGGCGAGTTCAACGCCGAGGTCCGCTGCGTCGCCGTGCCGGTCCGCGACTTCACCGGCCAGGTGGTGGGCGCCCTCGGCATCTCCGGCCCGATCTGGCGGCTCTCGATCCAGGTCCTGCAGAACAAGACCCTGCAGGTCAAGGCGGCGGCCGCCCGGCTCTCGGCCGATCTGGGCTATTGTGGCGCCCAAGACGAGGCGACAGTGCCGCTTCCGGCGACGGCGGATTGATTTCACGATGTGGCACTTCGTTCCGACCTTCGGCAGGCTCGCGGACCGCGGCCGAAAACGCTGCGCCGACGCGCCGTCCGGCCTCTCCGGTGACGCCAAAACGCTGCGGTGAAGCGTCACTCGCGCACCACATCGCGCCATCGCGTCGAGCAGCCATGCTGATTGACAGGCTCGGGGGCCACTCGTAGCATCTTTTCAGCAATCCGAGACGGCATATCGCCATCTCGCAAGAAATGAGCTTGCTGGACCCGCGTTCAGGGAGATGCCGGGGTGGCGCTGTCGGCGTGTCGGGTGAGGTCATGGCGCTGCTGGTGACTGGCGGCATGGGGCACGTCGGCCACGAAGTGGTCCGCCAGGCGAGCGCCGCCGGCGTGCCGGTGATCGCCCAGGTCCGCAACACCTTCCGGGAGCAGGACGCCGCGGCGGCTGGCGATGGCGTCACCTGGGTGCGGTGCGATCTGGCCGACCCGTTCGAGGTCGCATCGCTTGCCGCCACGCACCGGATCGAGGGCTGCATCCACACGGCGGCGGTGCCGAACGACAAGTTCGCGCGACCCGATCCGCACCGGACGTTCGCCGCCAACGTCGCCGCCACGGAGCACCTGCTCGAGCTCGCCCGCCGGCAGCGCTGGCGGCGCTTCGTCTATGTCAGCACCGGCTCAGTCTTCCAGCGCGAGACCGACTTCACGCAGAAGATCCTGGAAGACGCGCCGACCTCGCCCGTGAGCGTCTACGGCACGACCAAGCGCTGCGGCGAGCTGCTCACGTCCATGTACCGGCAGGAGTACGGCGTGGCGGCCGCTGCGGTGCGGATCTCCTGGGTCTACGGCCCGCCGCTGGTGCCGCGCACGCTGGAGCTGCCGCGCGGGCCGATCCCGGCCTTCCTGCGTGCGGCGCTGCGGGGCCGGCCGATCCGCGAGGACGGCGGTGAGTTCGCCGCGAGCTTCACCTACGTCGGGGATGTCGCCGCCGGCCTGCTCGCCGCCTGGCGGGCGGACGAGCTGCGCCACGACACCTACCACCTCGGCTCGGGCGAGAACTACGACACGCACCGCGTCGCCGCAGCCGTGCGCGCGGCGGTGCCGGGCGCCGTGGTCGAGATCGGTCCGGGCACGCTGCCCTGGACCACGTTCAATGTCATGCGCGGCCCGCTCGCAGGCGACCGGCTGCTGCGCGATGCGGGCTTCCGACCCGCGCACACGCTGGAGCAAGGCATCGCCGCGTTGGCGGACTGGATGCGCGCGCACCCGGAGGCCTGGCGGTGAGCCGGGCGGCGCCGTGCTGAGCGCGCGCGTCGCCGCGGGCGAAGATACGGCTGCCGGCGCCCGGCTGCTCCGGCTCGCGGCGCGGGCACCGGGGGCGGTCTATCTGCTGCTCGGCCTCGGCATCGGGCTCTCGCTCACGACGCCGGGCTTCCTCTCGGCCGTGAACCTCACCAACATCCTGCTCCAGGGCTCGGTGCTCACGATCGTGGCGCTCGGCATGACGCTCGTCATCCTGACCGAGGGCATCGATCTCAGCCTCGGGCCGCTCCTCGGTCTGTGCGGGGTCGTGAGCGCCCTGCTCGTGGTCGCGGGCTGGCCGCTGCCGCTCGCCATGCTGGCCGCCGTGATCGTCGGCCTCGGCTTCGGGACGCTCAATGGCACGCTCGTCGCCTACGTCGGCCTGCCGCCGTTCCTGGTCACGCTCGGCAGCTTCGGCATGTGCATGAGCCTCGCCATGGCGCTGACCCATGGCAACTCGGTCACGGGCCTGCCTCAGATCATCCGCTGGTTCAACGAAGGCTGGTTCCTCGGGCTGCCGGTGCCGGTGTGGGCGATGGTGGCGCTGTTCGCGCTCACCTGGGTGCTGCTCTATCGGACCAAGTTCGGCCGCTACGTGTTCGCGATCGGCGGCAACCGGCGTGCGCTCGAGCTCTCGGGCGTGCCGGTGCGGCGCTATCACGCCGCGGTCTACGCCTATGCGGGCCTGCTCACGGCGCTCGCATCCTTCATCATGACCGCGCGCATGAACGCCGCGCACCCGACCATCGGCGTCGGGCTCGAGTTCGACGCGATCGCCGCGGTCATCCTGGGCGGCACCTCGTTCGAGAAGGGCCGCGGCGGGGTCATCGGCACGATCTTCGGCGCGCTCGCCGTGGGCACGCTCAGGAACGGCATGAACCTCGTGGGCATCAGCACGGAGTGGCAGGTAGCGACCGTGGGCATCGTCATCATCCTGGCCGTCGCGACCGACGCGCTGCGGGGCTTGAACGACTGATGGCCCGCGCCGTCCCCTTGCCCGGCCCGCTCACGGCCCTGCCGGCCGATCGCCTGTTCGTCGTGGTCTCGCGGCTCACGGCGCTCCTCGTGCTCCTGATCGTGCTCTCGCTGCTCAGCGAGCATTTCCTGACCTGGAACAACCTGATCAACGTGTTCCGGCAGGCGGCGCTGACCTTCCTCATGGCCGCCGGGCTGACGCTGGTCGTGCTCACCGGCGGCATCGATCTGTCGGTCGGCGCGGTGCTCGGGCTCTCGGCGTGCGTCGGCGCCGCCCTGATCACGGGCGGACACGTCGTCCCCGGCATCGTCGCCGCGCTCGCGGTCGGCCTCGCCTGCGGGATGGTGAACGGCACGCTGGTCGCCTACATCCGCGTGCCTGCGTTCATCGCCACTTACGGCATGCTCTGGATCGCGCACGGGCTCGGCTACGTGTTCATGCAGGGTGAGGTGTTCTACGGCTTCCCCCAAGGCTTTCGCTGGATCGGGGCGGGCTTCCTCGGGTCGATCCCGGCACCGATCGTGGTGATGGCCCTGGTGCTGCTGGTCCTGCACATCATGCTGCACCACACGCGCCAGGGCCGCGCCATCTACGCGATCGGCGGCAATCGCACGGCCGCGCGGCTTTCGGGCATGCCGGTGGAGCGCCGCCTGGTCGCGACCTACGGGCTCTCGGGCCTGCTCGCGGCGTTCGCCGGGCTGGTCGTGATCGCGCGCACCAACGCGGCCGACGCCGGCACCGGCGAGGAGCTGCTGCTGCCGGTGATCGCGGCGGTGTGCCTGGGCGGCACCTCGCTCCTGGGTGGCGTCGGCGGGATCACCGGGACGGCCGTGGGCGCCGTGATCCTCGCCCTGATCATCAACGGCTTGAACCTGCTGGGCGTGAACACGTTCTGGCAGGCCTTCGTCACCGGAGCGATCATCGTCGTCTCCGTGATGGCCGATCAGCTGGTGGGTGGCAGGATCGGCCGGAACAACTGACCACCCGGGGAGTGCTGGACGATGCGCAGACGATGGGTATGTGGCGGGCTGCTCGCGGGCTTCGCGAGCTTCGCCCTGGCGGCGCCCTCGAGCGTCGGCTTGGTGAGCGAGGCGGCCGCGGCGGAGGAGACCCTGGTCCTGTTCGTCAAGAACGTGACCAACCCGTTCTGGAAGTCGGTGCGGGTCGGTGCCGACAAGGCGGCGGACGAGCTCGGCGTCACGCTCGAGCACGCGGCACCGACCAAGCCCGACAACATCGAGGAGCAGACGCGGCTGGTCGAGGACTGGATCGTCCGGAAGCCGGATGCGATGGTGTTCGTCCCGGTCGACTACCAGGCCCTGGTGCCGACGGTGCAGAAGGTCAATGCGGCCGGCATCCCGCTGGTCAACTTCAACAACCGCATGACCGAGATCGAGATGGTCACCTACGTCGGCTCCGACGACGAGACGATCGGTTACGAGATCAGCAAGCACCTGTTCGAGGCGCTGGGCGGCGAGGGCAAGGTCGTGCACATCGACGGCGTGCCCGCGGCGATCACGGCGCAGAACCGCAAGAAGGGCATGGAGCGCGCGCTCCAGGAGTACCCGGGCATCGAGCTGATCGCGAGCCAGCCGGGCAATTACCGGCGGCTGCCGGCGGTGCAGGTGTTCGAGAACCTGATGCAGGCGCATCCGGTGATCGACGGCGTGATCGCGGCCAACGACGACATGGCCGTGGGCGTGGTCGAGGCGCTCGAGGCCGCCGGGCGTGGTGGCCAGACGCTGGTGGTCGGGATCGATGCGATCCCGGATGGCGCGGCCAAGATCGAGGAGGGCGGGATGCTCGCGACCGCCGATTTCAGCGGCCACGATCAGGGCTATCTCGCGGTCAAGGCGGCGGTCAAGCACCTGCGCGGCGAGCCGGTGCCGGAGCAGATCATGCTGCCGGTGGTGATCGTGACCGAGGACAACGTCGAGCCCTGGCTCGGGCCGGTCGAGGATCGTAAGGTGCCGGACTGGGACGCGGTCGTGGCGGAGCAGGCGAAGTCGTGACGATCGACGCCTATGCCGGGGCGGCGCCAGCGGGCGTCGCCTCGGCCCCGGCGCCGCGGCGAAGGGAGAGCGCGATGGCGGACGCGCCGGCCCCGATGGTTCAGATGCGCGGGATCTCGAAGCGCTACGGCGGCGTGCAGGCGCTGGACGCGGTCGACTTCGACGTGTTCCCGAACGAGATCCACGGGCTCGTCGGCGACAACGCGGCCGGCAAGTCGACCTTGGTCAAGATCCTCTCCGGCGCCGTGCAGATGGACGAGGGCTCGACCACCTTCGAGGGCCGGCCGGTGCAGATCCGCAGCCCGCGCGACGCCAAGGATCTGGGCATCGAGACCGTCTATCAGGACCTGGCGCTGGCCGACAATCTGGACGTGCCGTCCAATCTGTTTCTCGGGCGCGAGCTGATGCGGCGCGGGCCGGGCGGGTGGTTCCTCGATCTCGGGCGGATGGAGGGGGAGGCGCGCGGGCTGCTGCAGCGGCTCAAGATCGATCTGCGCAACCTGCGCCAGCGGGTGCGCGACATGTCGGGCGGGCAGCGCCAGTGCGTCGCGATCGCGCGCAGCGTCTACTTCAACGCGCGCCTGGTGATCCTGGACGAGCCGACCGCGGCGCTCGGCGTCCAGGAGACCCGGCAGATCATGGCCCTGGTCGCCGAGATGCGCGGGCAGGGCCACGCCGTGGTCATGATCAGCCACAACCTCAACCACGTGTTCGATCTGTGCGACCGGATCACCGTGCTCAAGACCGGGCGCGTGGCCGGCACGCGGCGGATCGCCGAGACCACGCGCGAGGAGATCGTGCGCCTGATCCTCACCGGCGGCGCGATCTCCGAGGCCGAGGCGGCGCGCCCGGTCGCGATGACCGCCTGAGCGCGTGGCGGTGACGCAGACCACGGCCCTGATCGCGGGCGCGAGCGGAGCCGCCGCGAGCCGGCTGGTCGAGCTGCTGGCGGGCCGCATCTCGGATCCGGGCAAGCTCCGCCGCACGGGCTTCGGCGGGGCGGTGGACACGGAGGCGATGTTCTTCTCGATGCTGGGCCGGTACCGCGCGGCCCGGCTCCTGCCGTAAGGGGGCGGCGGATGAGATTCGAGAGCGTGCTGGTGACCGGCGCGGGCGGGCGGCTCGGGCGTTACGTGGTGGACGAGCTACGCGGCCGCTGCGAGGTCACGGGCCTCGATCTCGCGCCGCCGGCGCGCGAGATCCCCTTCGTCCAGGGCGACGTCACCGACCTCGCGACGGTGCGGGCGGCGGCGGCGGGTCGGGATGCGATCCTGCACATCGCGGCCATGGCCAACATCTGGGCGGGCCCGCCCGAGCGCATCATGGCGGTGAACGTCATGGGCACCTGGAACGTGCTTCAGGCGGCCGAGGACGCCGGCGTGCGCCGGGTGGTGCTGTGCTCCAGCGATGCCGTGATCGGCTTCACCGTGCGCGAGGGCGCGATGCTGCCGCCGCTCTGGCTCCCGGTCGACGAGGATCATCCGCGCCGGCCCACCGACCCGTACGCGCTGAGCAAGACGCTGGCCGAGGAGGCCGGCCTCAGCTTCGCCCGGCGCGGCAAGCTGGAGGTCGTGGTGCTGCGGCCGGTGTTCGTGCTCTATCCCGAGATGGCAGGCGAGGTGGCGGCACGCGCCGCCGATCCGCAGGGCTACCGTTGGCCGGCCGCGGGCGGTCCGAACCCGCCGGGCGGCGGGCCGGCGTGGCATTACATCGACCCGCGTGATGCGGCGCGCGGCTTTCGCCTCGCGCTCGAGCTCGCCGACGCGCGCTGCCGGACGTTCTTCCTGTGCGCGAACGAGACGCTGACGCCGGAGCCGACGCTGGAGCGCCTGCGCGCGCGTCTCGGTGGCGTCCTGCCGGAGGTGCGCAGGCCCGGGCTGTACGAGGCGAACCCGAGGGCGCCGCTCTACGACCTCACGCGGGCGCGCGAGGTCCTGGGCTTCGAGGCGGAGCACGGCGCGCGCCATCTGCCGGTGCGTGCACCGGGCGCCGCGGCAGGCTGAGGGGAGGCACGGGACATGCCGGTCTTGCACACGGCGCACCTGCGCGTGCGCGACGACGCCATCGAGCGTTTCGAGGCGCGGCTGTTGCGCCACGCCCGCACCAGCCTCGAGGCCGAGCCCGGCTGCCGCCGGTTCGACGTGCACCGGGAGCGGAGCGAACCCTCGCTGTTCTTCCTGCTCGAGGTCTACGCCGATCAGGCGGCGCTCGACGCGCACCGCGCCTCGGCGCACTACCTTGCCTTTCGCGCGGACACCGAGGACTGGGTGCTCGAGCGCCGATGGTGGTTCTGGACCCCGCTCGGCCCGGCGGCGGCGACGGCAGCGTGATCCGATCGCGGCCATCCGCGGCCATCCGGAAGCCCGGGCCGCAGGACGCGTGGGCGTCTTCCTCGCCCTGGGCTTGAAAGCGGCCATCGAGGGGGCGGGGCGGTGGGGAGAGATCGATGTCGGACGCGTGCCTGAAAGCGTTCGTGCTGTGGTTCGCCCGCCCGGCCCGGATCCGCGGCTGCCCGACCACGCGCCTGCCCGGCACTCGAATTTCACGCGACCCCGGTTAACCTTCTGTCAACCGGTGCCGAGCATCATTGGGCGATATGCGATGGTGGGAATCCGTGCGCGCCACCGGATTCGGCCGGCACGGACTGCCGCCGTAGCCTGCGGCATACACCGACCGTATCCCGTGACGGTCAACAAAAAACGAATGGCGGCCGCAGGCGTCGGGGGCCGACCCGGCCGCAGGGGTCGCGACCGGCTCGATCCGGTTGCGCGCGCGCCGACGGTCGGTCGGGCCCTGGCTGGAGGCCGCGACCGGCCCGGGGGCCAGAACCGCTGCTCTAGCCTAGTCGCGCTGTTCCTCGCCCCGGCGCCTGTGTTCGCTCTCGTTGCCGCCGGCCTTGCGCTCGGGAAGGGTCATGTACGCCCAGTTCGCTGGCGGCGCGCTCACGATCGCGGCGGCGGCTCTCCCGGACGCGCGGCCCCACCTTGGATCTCGCAGCTAAGGAGGCTCCGCACATGATCGAGAAGTCGTTCACCATCCTCGAAGCCCCGTCCGTGCTCGGCCTGTTCCCGAACGGGGTCGAGAGGCTGCCTGACGCGCTGCTTGCCGTGGGTCTGGCCGAGCGACTCGGCGCCCGCCGCGCCGGTCGCGTCGAGCCGCCGCCTTACGAGCCCGAACGCGATCCCGAGACCTTGCTGCTCAACCCCCGGGGCATTGCCGACTACTCCGTCGTGCTCGCCGATGCCGTCGGCGCTGTTGTCGACAGGGGCGAGTTCCCGGTGGTGCTGGGCGGCGACTGCTCGATCCTGCTCGGCAACCTTCTGGCGCTCAGGCGCCGCGGCCGCTACGGGCTCCTCTTCCTCGACGGGCACGCCGACTTCTA
>CAZXYL010000489.1:0-6574 GCA_964644915.1 uncultured Geminicoccaceae bacterium | reverse complement strand
CACCCCGTGGCTGCATCCGCTCGCGCGGCAGCCGGACCGGCAGGCGTGCCCGGATCGCGCGGTCGACCTCGTCCGGTACATGGCGCGGGAAGTGCTCCGCCAGGATCTCGCGCGTCCTGCGCTCCGCCCGATCGATGAGGGTAGGCGAGCCCTGCTCGATCCATTCCTTCGGGCTTGTCCGGTCGCCGACCGCCGGGTAGAGGTACGCGCTCTGCATCAGGGAGAGCGTCTGCGGGTGGCCGAGGAAGTGGCCCGGCCCCTCGACGCACGCCTGCCGGATGACCTCGACCGAGAGCGCCTCGTCCGTGACCTCGATGCCGCGGATGGTGCGCAGCGCGGCGCCGATGAGGTCGTTGTCGATCAGCAGGCTCTCCAGGCAGAAGCCGAGCAGGCTCGCGTGCATGCCGGCCGCCTCGTAGATCAGGTTCGCGCCCGCGTTGCCGATCAGCGCGTGGTTGTAGCCCTTCTCGTAGCCCGCCTGCGCGTCCGGAACCTTGGCGTCGGTCATGCCCGAGGCGACGCCGACGGTGAGGTCGTAGAAGTGCCCCATCTGGGCGCAGGCCGCCATCAGCAGCGCCTGCTCGCCGCTACCGCCCGACATGGCGCCGGTGCGCAGGTCCGAGACGAACGGCCAGGGGCCGAAGATGGCGGGCGCGCCCGGCTGGATCGCGTTGACGTAGACCAGGCCCGCGAGCGCTTCGGCGACCTCCTGGACGACTGCGCCCGCGAGCGAGGCGGGGCTGGTGGCACCCGCCTGGCCGGCCGGCAGGAGGAGGACCGGCATGCCGCCGCGCACGCCGGCCTCCAGGCAGCGGCAGGCGTCCTCGGCGAACTTGAGCGGCAGGCACCACGAAGCAGCTCGACATCGAGACGAACGGCCGCGTGCGCCACCTCGCCTCGTCGCCCGCGATCGCGTGCAGCATCTCGAGGGAGTCGTGGACGTGCTCGGGCTGGGTCCAGCTCGTGCCGACGTGCTTGGCGGTGCCAAAGACGCAGGCGTAGCAGGTGTTGAGGTCGAGCTCACGCGGGTCGGCCAGGTCGCGGCAGACGACCGGGCGCTGGCAGAAGTGGACGTGCTCGAGCGCGTCGATGAGGCGCGCGATGTCGTAGAGGTCGGCCAGGGTCGACTCGCGGTAGGCGCCGGTCCGCGCGTCGACCATGTGGACCGCGGCGCCGGCGGTGCCGAAGTAAACGCGCCGTCCCCAGGGCTCCATGTCGTGGCGCGGGTCCTGGCCGCACAGCGGGAAGCGGCGCGCGGCCCGCGCGATCACGTCCTCGACCAGCGCCCGCGGCAGCACCAGCCGGCCGTGCCGGTCGATCCGCCCGCCGGCCGCCGTGATCAGCTCGACGCAGGAGGGAATCGGATCGGCGAGCCCGACCTGCTCGAGCACGTCGAGCGCCGCGCGGTGGATGCGGGCCAAGTTTGCATCGGACAGGGGACGGTAGCGCCCGCCCTCCATGCCCGGATGCACCGGCCGCTCCGCCTCGGGCTGGGGTGCGGCCCGCAGCGCCTGGCGCGCGCTCCGGCCACCGCGCCGCCGGCTTTCGATCGCGACCTCGCTCATCGCCCCGCCTCCGGCCCGTATCCGGCCTTTGTGGCAGCTCGGGGCCGCCGCGACAACGGTCGCTGCGGCAGCCTGCCCGCACGTCCGTTCCGGGCACCGGGGGGCGCGCTCGGTGGCTTGACGATTGATCGTTTCCAATCCGTCCGTCAAAGTCGTGCCAGATCACTGCCGAAAGCAGACGGCACATCGGGGGAGGCAGGCATGTCTTTCGACAGGAAGCAGTCCCGACCTGACCAACGGCACGGGATCGGCCGGCGCGAGTTCATGGAAGGCGCCGCCGCGATCGGCCTGGCGGCCGCGGTCGCGGGCCCGCTCGGCGGATCGGCGCTCGCCCAGACGCCGCAGAAGGGCGGCCATCTGAAGCTCGGCATCGACAGTGCGGGCGCCACCGACAGCCTCGATCCCGCGACGTACACCGCGAACTACATGCAGGTCGTGGGCTACCAGTGGGGCAACCCGCTGGTCGAGCTCGACGCCGAGAACCAGCTGACCCCGGAGCTCGCCGAGAGCTGGGAGCCGAACGCGGATGCCACCCAGTGGGTGTTCAAGCTCCGCCGCGGGGTCGAGTTCAGCAACGGCAAGGAGCTGACGGCCGAGGACGTCGTCTACTCGATCGACCACCACCGCGGCGAGGACTCGCAGTCGGGCGCCCAGGGCTATCTGCAGGTCATCAAGGAGCTCAAGGCGTCGGACACCCACGAGGTCACGGTCGTGCTGGACGCCGGCAACGCGGACGTGCCTTACATCCTGTCCGACTACCACCTGCTGATCGTCCCCGTTGGCACCGACTTCAGGCAGCCGGTCGGCACCGGGGCCTTCGTCATCGAGAACTTCGAGCCGGGGGTGCGCACGCTCTCCAGGCGCAGCCCGAACTATTGGAAGGAGGGGCGCGGCCACGCGGACTCGGTCGAGACGCTCGCGATCAACGATCTCACCGCGCGCACCAGCGCGCTCCAGACCGGGGCCGTGCACTGGGTCAACAGGCTCGACCCGAAGACCATCGACCTGTTGATGCGCGCGCGCGGCGTGCAGATCCACGACGTGCCGAGTGCCGGCCACTACACCTTCCCGATGCGCGCCGACACGCCGCCGTTCGACAACAACGACCTGCGCCTGGCGCTGAAATACGGCATCGACCGCGAGGATCTGGTCGAGAAGATCCTGCGCGGCTACGGCAAGGTCGGCAACGACCACCCGGTGCCGGAGTTCGACCCTTTCTACGCCGAGGACATCCCGCAGCGGCCTTACGACCCGGAGCGGGCGAAGTTCCACTTCGACCGGGCGGACATCACCGGGCCGGTCGTGCTCCACGTCGCCGAGGCCGCGTTCACCGGGGCAGTGGACGCCGCCACGCTCTACCGCGAGCACCTGGCGAACGCCGGGATCCCGCTCGAGATCCAGCGCGAGCCCTCCGACGGCTACTGGTCGAACGTCTGGATGCAGATGCCGTTCGTGGGCTCCTATTGGGGCGGCCGGCCGACGGTCGATCTCATGCTGTCGGTCGCCTACCACTCCGATGCGGCCTGGAACGAGTCATTCTGGTACCGCGACGACTTCGACCAGCTGCTCGAGCAGGCGCGCGCCGAGCTCGATTTCGACCGCCGCAAGGCGATGTACCACGACCTTCAGTTGATGATTCACGAGGACGGCGGCGAGATCATCCCGATGTTCAACAACTTCCTGTTCGGCTCGAGGGACGAGGTGACGGGCTTCGTCGCCTCGCCCGTGCTGACCGGTCTGCGCATCGCGGAGCAGCTCTACTTCACGTCCTGAGGACCGGCCGTGTCCAGCGTCCTGCGGCTGATCGCCCAGCGCCTGGCGCTGGGCATCGGCACGCTGTTCGTGGTGTCGGTCCTGATCTTCGCCGGCACCGAGCTTCTGCCCGGGGACGTCGCGCAGGCGATCCTCGGGCAGATGGCCACGCCCGAGGCGGTCGCGAACATCCGCGCCGAGCTCGGTCTCGACCGGCCGGCCTATGTCCGCTACATCGACTGGCTTGCGGGCTTCGTCCAGGGCGATTTCGGCACCTCGCTCGCCAACCGCCAGCCGATCGCCGACATGATCGGCCACCGGCTCGCCAACACCCTGTTCCTCGCCAGCGCCGCCGCCGTCGTCTCGGTCCCGATCGCGGTCCTGCTCGGGCTGATCGCGGCGCGCTTTCGCGAGACCTGGCTGGACAAGTCGATCTCGATCGCGACGCTCTCGGCCATTTCGATGCCCGAGTTCTTCATCGGCTACCTGCTCATCTTCGTCTTCGCGGTCCAGCTGTTCTGGGCGCCCTCGATCGCGAGCGTCTACGCCGGCATGGGGCTCGGTGACCGGCTCGCCGCCGTGGCGCTGCCGGTGGCGACGCTGGCGCTCGTGGTGATCGCGCACATGATGCGCATGACCCGCGCCGCGATCATCAACGTCATGTCGAGCCCCTATATCGAGATGGCCGAGCTCAAGGGCGTCTCGCGCTCGCGCATCATCTTTCGCCACGCGCTGCCGAACTCGCTCTCGCCGATCATCAACGTGATCGTGCTCAATCTCGCCTACCTCGTGGTCGGCGTCGTGGTGGTCGAGGTCGTGTTCGTCTATCCGGGCATGGGCCAGCTCATGGTCGATCACGTGGCGAAGCGCGACGTGCCGGTGGTCCAGGCCTGCGGCCTGATCTTCGCCGCCACCTACGTGCTCCTGAACATGACCGCCGACATCCTCTCGATCCTCGCCAACCCGCGCCTGCGTCACCCGAGGTGAGCTAGCCATGCGCATCCCGGCCAGCTCGCTCCTCGGCTTTGCCATCATCGCGCTGTTCGCCTTCATGACGCTGTTCGGGCCGCTCCTCGCCCCCTACGGCGAGGCCCAGATCGTGGGCGATGTCTGGGAGCCGTTCTCGGCCACGCATCCGCTCGGCACCGACAACCTCGGCCGCGACGTGCTGAGCCGCCTGTTGTACGGCGCGTCGCGCACCATCGGCGTGGCGCTCGCGGCGACCCTGATCTCGTTCGCGCTCGGCATGTCGCTGGGCTTCCTCGCGGCGGTGGTCGGCGGCTGGCTCGATCACGCCCTCGCGCGCGGGATCGACACGCTGATGGCGATCCCGACGCTGATCTTCGCCCTGGTGATCCTGGCCGTGCTGCCGCCGTCGCTCGTCGTGCTGATCCTGGTCATCGCGATCCTGGATTCGACCCGGGTGTTCCGGCTCTCGCGCGCCGTGGCCATGGACGTCGCGGTGCTCGATTTCGTCGAGGTCGCGCGCCTGCGCGGCGAGGGCCTGGGCTGGGTGATCCGCAAGGAGGTCCTGCCCAACACGCTGCCGCCCTTGATCGCCGAGTTCGGCCTGCGCTTCTGCTTCGCGTTTTTGTTCCTCAGCTCCTTGAGCTTCCTCGGCCTCGGCATCCAGCCGCCCGCCGCCGACTGGGGTGGCATGGTGCGCGACAATGCGAACGCGATCAGCTTCGGCATGATCATCCCGCTGATCCCGGCGACCGCGATCGCGCTGCTCACGATCGGCGTCAACCTCGTGGTCGACTGGCAGCTGCGCCGGGCGGCCATGCTCAGGCCTGCGGGGTGAGCCCCATGTCGCTGCTGCTCGAAATCTCCGATCTGCGCATCGAGGGGCTGACCGAGGGCTACGCCTGGAGCGAGATCGTCAAGGGCGTCTCGCTGCAGCTCAACAAGGGCGAGGTGCTGGGCCTGATCGGCGAATCGGGGGCGGGAAAGTCCACCATCGGCCTTGCGGCACTCGGCTATGCGCGCGCCGGCTGCCGGCTCGCGAAAGGCTCGATCAGGCTCAACGGCCAGGAGCTGTTCGGCGCGCCGCACGAGCGCCTGCGCGACATCCGGGGCGTCAAGGTCGCCTATGTCGCGCAGTCCGCCGCGGCCGCCTTCAACCCCGCGCACCGGCTGAGCGCGCAGATCACCGAGGCGGCGATCCAGCACGGCATCATGTCGCCGTCCGTGGCGCTGGCCGAGGCGAAGCGCCTCTACCGCAAGCTGCAGCTGCCGCAGCCCGAGCGCTTCGGCGAGCGCTATCCGCACCAGGTCTCCGGCGGCCAGCTGCAGCGTGCGATGACGGTGATGGCGCTGGTACCGAAGCCCGATCTGATCGTGTTCGACGAGCCGACCACGGCCCTCGACGTGACCACCCAGATCGAGGTGCTGGCGGCGATCAAGGACGCGATCCGCGACGAGGGCACGGCCGCCCTCTACATCACGCACGACCTCGCGGTGGTCGCGCAGATCGCCGATCGGATCATGGTGCTGCGCTACGGCGAGCTGGTCGAGGAGGGCGCGACCGCGCAGATCCTCTACCAGCCGCAGGCGGAATACACCCGGGCGCTGGTCAACGTGCACCGGGTCGAGAGCCTGCGCGAGCGGCACGAGGAAGGCACGCCGCCGCTCGAGGTCCGCAACATCACCGCGGCCTACGGCCCGGTCACGGTGCTGGAGGACGTCTCGGTCCGGCTCGAGCCCTCGACCACGCTCGCCGTGGTCGGCGAGTCGGGCTCCGGCAAATCCACGCTCGCCCGGGTCATGACCGGCCTTTTGCCGCCGCTCAGGGGCGAGGTGCGCCTGAAGGACCAGCGCCTGCCGGCGCGCCTCAAGGACCGGAGCAAGGATCAGCTGCGCCGGCTCCAGCTGATCTACCAGATGCCCGATATCGCCCTGAACCCGCGCCAGCGGGTCGAGGAGATCATCGGCCGGCCGCTCGGCTTCTACTTCGGCTGGGGCGGCAAGAAGCGCCGCGAGCGGGTCGAGCAGCTGCTGGCCGAGGTCGAGCTGCCGCAGGCGTTCGTGACGCGCTACCCGGCCGAGCTCTCCGGCGGGCAGAAGCAGCGCGTCTGCATCGCCCGGGCGCTCGCCGCCGAGCCCGACGTGATCATCTGCGACGAGGTGACCAGCGCGCTCGACGCCCAGGTCGCCGACGGCGTGCTGCGCCTGCTCCTGCGCCTGCAGGACGAGACCCGGATGTCCTACGTGTTCATCACCCACGACCTCGCCACCGTGAAGGCGATCGCGGATTC
>CAZXYL010000488.1:0-1750 GCA_964644915.1 uncultured Geminicoccaceae bacterium | reverse complement strand
TCGAGGCCGCCGCCGCCGGCCTGCCGATCGTCGCCACCGACACGGCCGGCGGCCGCGAGATCGTGCGCCCGGGCGAGAACGGCTTCCTGGTGCCGCCGGGGCACGTGGGCGAGCTCGCCCGGGCGCTCGAGCGCCTGTGCGCGGATCCGCTCCTGCGCGCCCGCCAGGGCGCCCGCAGCCGCGCGCGGGCGCTCGAGGAGTTCTCCGAGGCCCGGGTCGTGGCCCAGACCCTGGCGCTGTATCACGAGCTGCTCGCCGCCGACCCGCCGGCCGCGTGAAGCGCGGGCCAAAGGGGCCCGAGAATAAATCCACACGGTTCACTTCTGGTCACCTTCGGGCCATGGCGAGGAGATGCGCGTGACGACGCGAAGAGAGCTTCGACTGATCGAGACAGCGGGCTCCATCGCCGGCGAGCCGCCGGAGCGAGCCGACTTCCTGCACGCGGTGCTCTGCCACGTCGGCATGCCGCGGCGCCGGATCGTCGAACGATCCTTCGAGCGCTCGAGCGGCAACGCTTCACTCCGGATCGAGGCCGGCAGGCTGTGGGACGGCAAGCGTTGGGTCGAGCAATCTCTGCCCTACGGGACCAGACCGCGCCTGGCCCTGGTGCACATCTCCGGCGAGGCGGTGCGCACCCGCTCACCCGTGATCGAGATCGGCGAGAGTATTCGCGACTTTCTGCGGGCCCTCAGCCTGGATCTCGGAGGCCACGAATATCGGCGCTTCAAGACGCAGATGAACGCTCTCGCGGCCTGCCGGATGTCGCTCGGCATCACTAACCGGGCCGGCAACCCGGTAACGGTGGATGCCAAGCCGATCAGCAGATTCGAAGCCTGGCTGCACCCGACCGGGCATCAGCGCACCCTTTGGCCCGGCACGCTGGAACTGTCCCAGGAGTTCTATCGAACCCTCCTGGAGCACGCCGTGCCGCTCGACCATCGTGCCCTGGCCGCGCTCAAGGGCTCGGCCCTGGCGCTCGACTGCTACGCCTGGCTGGCGCACCGACTGTGCCGCATCAAGCGGCCCGAAGGTGTCAAGCTGACCTGGCAGAACCTGCAGGAGCAGTTCGGCCAGGAGTACAACGACCCGCGAAACTTCAAGCGCGAGATGCGGGATACCCTACGCGCCGTGCTGGCCGTCTACCCTCATGCCCATGTCGAGGACGTGGACGGGGGGGTGCTGCTCAAAGCGTCGCCGCCGCCGATCCGAAAGACGATCACCACGGGCTACCGGCGAGTGGACGGATGAAGTTATCCACGGGACATCGCCACCCCCTGGTACGGGACATCGCCACCCCCTGGGCAGCTGAATCTACGGGACATCGCCACCCCCTTAACTTTATTACCTATAGCTATTACCGATAGATTCTGCCGGTAGCAGCCGCCCGGGGCTGTGAACAACGGGGAATAAGGCCCTCGGCCCTTCGGGCCTCGGCGGTCTTCCCCTTCAGGCGAGGGGGAGGACCCCCTCGCGCTCCCCCCCTACCAACCAACCGACCTTGCAGGACAACCACCCGGCTCGGGGCGGGCGAGCCATCCAGGAGCGACGCCTGCGGCGGTTTCGGATCAGCGCCACCAAAGTGATCGTGATCTTTCCCGAGCCCCTCGTGCTCCGATCGCCTTGAAGCCCAGCAAACGAGTTCGGCTCCGTCCCCACGCCACGAACCTTGTCCTGGATCGGTTTTCAGACGGGAAAGCGCCCATTTCCCGCGCGCCGGAATGGTCCGGCCACGGGCACTTGGAGGCGCTGG
>CAZXYL010000487.1:0-6481 GCA_964644915.1 uncultured Geminicoccaceae bacterium | reverse complement strand
CGTTGCCCTGCGCGCGCAGCAGGCCCCAGCCGGTCCGCTGCAGGCCCGGATCGAGGCCCAGAAGGCGCATCTCAGGCCGACAGCCGCTCGAGCACCGCGTCGTCGACCTCGAAGTTCGCGGTCACCCGCTGGACGTCGTCGCTGTCGTCCAGGGTCTCGAGCAGCTTGAACAGGGTCTCCGCCTGCTCGGTTCCGATCGGGACGGTGGCCTGCGGGCGCCAGCCCAGCCGCGCTTCGTCGGGTGGCCCGAGCCGCGCCTCGAGCGCCTCGCGCACCGCGTTGAGATCATCCGGGGCGCAGATCATCTCATGTCCCTCGGGGCCGGACTGGCAGTCCTCGGCGCCGGCCTCGATCGCCGCCTCGAGCATGGTGTCCGGGTCGGCGGCGTCGACCGGATAGCGGATCTCGCCCACGCGGTCGAACTGGAAGCTCACGCTGCCGGTCTCGCCGAGCGAGCCGCCGAGCTTGGAAAACGCGGCGCGCACCTCGGCCGCGGTGCGGTTGCGGTTGTCGGTCAGCGTCTCGACGATGACCGCGACGCCGCCCGGGCCGTAGCCCTCGTAGCGCACCTCCTCGTAGGTCTCGCCCTCGGCGCCGCTGCCCCGCCTGATCGCGCGCTCGATGTTCTCCTTGGGCACGTTGGCGGCGCGGGCCGCCTGCAGCGCCGAGCGCAGCCGCGGATTGGCGGCGGGATCAGGCAGACCCGAGCGCGCCGCCACCTGCACCTCCCGGATCAGGCGCGTGAAGGTGCGCGCCCGCTTGGCGTCCTGGCGGCCTTTCCGGTGCATGATGTTCTTGAACTGAGAATGCCCGGCCATAACGCGTCGTCCGTTCCGTGTGTGCGCCGTGGCGCCTGTCTACCACAGCTCCCGGCACCCGCCCAACGGGTCGCCGTCCGCGATTAAACCGTCCTTTACGAAGGTTCGCCTTAATGGGGGCCATTGTCGTGGTCCGCGGATTGGCGGGCGCTGGAACCGGGCCGGATGCCATGGTGAGCGAAGCACGGATCGACCTCCCGACCGAGGAACGCGACTACAATCGGTACGAGGGATCCCTCGAGGGTCATCTGCTGGTCGATGGCGGCTGGTGGGCCTGCCGGATCCGGGACCTGTCGCTCGGCGGCGCCGGGCTCGAGCCGGCGATTCCGGCGGCACTCGGCAAGACGGTCGCGCTTTCCAGCCCATTCTTCGACTTCGAGGGCGAGATCCCTGGCCGCGTCGTCAACGTCAGCGAAAATAAAACGTGCCTGGCCTTCGACCTGGACGAGTCTACGAAGCGCCGTCTCGCCAGATTTCTCATCGCGAACACTTAGCGTCTGAGCAGGTCTCGAGCCCGGGCGCGCACCGGCTGTACACCGGCCGGGTGACTTGCGCCCGGGACTTCGGCCAGACCTCTCCTGCGGCCGCGGAACCCTGCCCGCGCGGCCTGCGCAAGTCACCACTTGCGTCAAAATTGACGCAAAAGTGGCTCAGATTCCATCTACCTGGAATTTTATTACTTTCCAGCTGTTAACTTTTTTGTTGATTTCTCCTCCAGCCTGCGTTACATAGCGATCGTCAAGTCAGACGGTGCCTCCCTCCCTCCATTCGCCCTCGCCGGCTTCGGCCCGCGGGGGTGACTTTTTTGGAGGGGGTGCAAGTCCCGGCCCCCTGCCCGACCTGTCCCGAGGGTATGACCATGACTAAGGCACTGTGCTCGATCACGGCCCCTCGTCCCGAGGCTTTTGACCCCGTCTGCCTGAGCGGCCTCGACCAGGCGAACCGCAGCCTGCAGGCCGAGCTCGACCAGCTGCAGCCGGTGGTCAGCGCGGCCGTGCTCACCGCGACGGCATTTCGCCTGCGCGATCACGAGGCCCTGATCACCGCCCTTCGCATGCTGGTCCGGGTGATCCGCACGTTCGAGGATCAACGCGCCTGCGCTTGAAGCCGGCGAGGATCGCCCGCTCGGGCGCTTGATCCCTGCGCTCGGCCTGACCACATCCTGCCGGCGACCCGTCGCCGCCGCGACGGAGCGAGCCGAGGCGGGAGAGGCGGCATGAGCCACAGCCAGGGACCCGGCTGGCACGGCACGACCGTGCTGTCGGTGCGCAAGGGCCGTCAGGTGGTGGTCGCGGGCGACGGTCAGGTCAGCAGCGCGCAGGCCACCGTGATGAAGACCACCGCGCGCAAGGTGCGCCGGCTGGCGGGTGGCAAGATCCTGGCCGGCTTCGCCGGCAGCACCGCGGACGCGCTCACGCTCCTGGAGCGGCTCGAGACCAAGCTCGAGCGCCATCCCGGCCAGCTCACCCGGGCCGCGGTGGAGCTGGCCAAGGACTGGCGGACCGACCGCTATCTGCGTCGCCTGGAAGCGATGATGGCCGTGGCCGATGCGGAGACCTCGCTCCTGATCACCGGTAACGGCGACGTGCTCGAGCCGGACGACGGCCTGATCGGCATCGGTTCCGGCGGCAGCTTCGCGCTCGCGGCCGCGCGCGCCCTGATCGACGTCGAGGGCCTCGGCGCCGAGGAGATCGCCCGCAAGGCGATGGCGATCGCCGCCGATATCTGCGTCTACACCAATTCGCATCTGACCATCGAGACCATCGAGCTGCCATGACCGCCCTGACCCCGCGGGAGATCGTCTCCGAGCTCGACCGCTTCATCATCGGCCAGCACGAGGCCAAGCGCGCCGTCGCCATCGCGCTGCGCAACCGCTGGCGCCGTCAGCAGCTGGACGAGGGGCTGCGCGAGGAGGTTCTGCCCAAGAACATCCTCACCATCGGCCCGACCGGCTGCGGCAAGACCGAGATCGCGCGCCGGCTCGCCCGGCTGGCTCAGGCGCCCTTCCTCAAGGTCGAGGCGACCAAGTTCACCGAGGTCGGCTACGTCGGCCGGGACGTGGAATCGATCGTGCGCGACCTGGTCGAGATCTCGATCGCGATGACCCGCGAGCGGTTGCGCAAGGAGGTCGGCGCCAAGGCGGAGCTCAACGCCGAGGAGCGGGTGCTCGATGCTCTGGTCGGCGGCAGCGCCAGCAAGGAGACGCGGGACAAGTTTCGGCGGCTGCTGCGCGAGGGCGTGCTCGCGAGCAAGGATATCGAGCTCGAGGTCGTGGACCGCGGCGGGGCCGCGCTGCCCACGTTCGACATTCCCGGCATGCCGGGCGCGCAGATGGGCATGCTCAATCTGGGCGACATCTTCGGCAAGGCGTTCGGCGAGCGGACCAAGCGCAAGCGCATGACCGTCGGCGAGAGCTATGAGGTGCTCATCGAGGAGGAATCGGACAAGCTGCTCGACCAGGAGCAGGTCCGCCGCGAGGCGGTGCACGCGGTCGAGCAGAACGGCATCGTCTTCCTCGACGAGATCGACAAGATCAGCGCCCGCGAGCACCGCGGCGGCGCCGACGTCTCGCGCGAAGGCGTCCAGCGCGACCTCCTGCCGCTGATCGAGGGCACCAGCGTCACGACCAAGCACGGTCAGGTGCGCACGGAGCACGTCCTGTTCATCGCGAGCGGTGCGTTCCACAACAGCAAGCCCTCCGACCTGCTGCCGGAGCTGCAGGGGCGCCTGCCGATCCGGGTCGAGCTGCACCCGCTCACGCAGAAGGATCTCGCCCGCATCCTGGTCGAGCCCGAGGCGAGCCTGGTCAAGCAGTACGTGGCGCTGCTCGCGACCGAGGGGGTGGGCCTGGAGTTCACCGACGACGCAATCGTCGAGATCGCGCGCCTGGCGGCGGAGATCAACGAGAGGGTCGAGGACATCGGCGCACGGCGGCTGCACACGGTCATGGAACGGCTGGTCGAGGAGATCAGCTTCACCGCGTCCGACCGCAACGGCGACCGGATCCTGATCGATCCGGACTACGTGCGCGCCAACGTCGGCCACTTGGTCGAGGGCGCCGACCTGTCGAAGTTCATTCTGTGAGCCGGCGCCGGCCGACGCGCCCGCGACGCGCGCCATTCGGCCGACGCTCTTCCCCGTGGTTGTGCCCAGCACCAACACCACCCGACTGATCACGCGCGAAAAATTTATTGGTTAGACCGGATTAGCCATCGCGCCTAATCTCTGACCTCAAGATACGCCGATAGCGCGGCGCTGTCCAGGACAAAGCGGCCTTCCACGCACAAAAAGTGGCAAGCCACGCGCGCCGTCTTCGCGCATGGCGGGAGTCCTGGTCCCGCCGCCGCGGCACGAAGAAAGGGCCGGCGCTCAGGGGGCGGCGAGCGCCTGGTTCAGCCGCGCCGCGAGCGCATCCAGGAACTGCTCGGTCGTGAGCCACGGCTGATCGGGGCCGATCAGGAGCGCCAGATCCTTGGTCATCTGGCCGCTCTCCACGGTCGCGACGCAGACCTCCTCCAGGGTCTTGGCGAACTGTTCCACCTCCGGCGTACCGTCGAGCTTGGCCCGGAAGGTGAGCCCGCGCGTCCAGGCGAAGATCGAGGCGATCGGGTTGGTCGAGGTCTGCTTGCCCTGCTGCCACTGGCGGAAATGACGGGTGACCGTGCCGTGCGCGGCCTCGGCCTCGACCGTCTTGCCGTCGGCGGTCATCAGGACCGAGGTCATCAGGCCCAAGGAGCCGAAGCCCTGGGCCACCGTGTCGCTCTGCACGTCGCCGTCGTAATTCTTGCACGCCCAGAGGAAGCCGCCCGACCACTTGAGCGCAGCCGCGACCATGTCGTCGATCAGGCGATGCTCGTAGGTGAGGCCCTTGTCCGCGTACTTGGCCTTGAACTCGGCCGCGAAGATCTCCTCGAAGAGGTCCTTGAAGCGGCCGTCGTACGCCTTGAGGATCGTGTTCTTGGTCGAGAGGTAGACCGGAAAGCCGCGCATCAGGCCATAATTGAAGCAGGCCCGCGCGAAGTCACGGATCGACTCGTCGAGGTTGTACATGCCGAGCGCCACGCCGCCGCCCGGGAAGCGGAACACCTCGTATTGCTGAGGCTCGCCGCCGCCGTCCGGCTCGAAGGTCATCGTCAGCCTGCCGGGGCCGGGCACGCGGAAGTCGGTGGCGCGGTACTGATCGCCGAAGGCGTGACGGCCGATCACGATCGGCTCGGTCCAGCCGGGGATCAGGCGCGGCACGTTCTTGCAGATGATCGGCTCGCGGAACACCGTGCCGCCCAGGATGTTGCGGATCGTGCCGTTGGGCGAGCGCCACATCTTCTTGAGATTGAACTCTTTCACCCGAGCCTCGTCGGGCGTGATCGTGGCGCACTTCACGCCGACATTGTGCTTCTTGATGGCTTCGGCCGCCTCGACGGTGACCCGGTCGTCGGTGGCGTCGCGATTCTCCATGCCGAGATCGAAATAGATGGTCCGGAGGTCCAGGTAGGGGAAGATGAGCTGATCCTTGATCATCTTCCAGATGATGCGGGTCATCTCGTCGCCGTCGATCTCGACGATCGGGTTCTTCACCTTGATCTTCGCCATGCCGGTCCCCCTCCTCAGCAGGTCGCGCCGCTTTCGCCCGCTCTTGTACCCGAGCGGCGGTGGCCAGGCCAAGGGCGTGCGCGGGCGTGCGCGCGCTCATGCCCGCCAGATCGGGTTGGTCAGCTGCTCCAGGAAAACGGCGTGGGCGGCGAGCTCGGCGGGGTTCGGCGCGTGCGGCCGGGGGGGCCTCTGCGGGCGCACCACGTCGCGTGCGAGCCCGCGGCGTTCGCGCACCACGATCAGCCCCAGGTCCGGCTGCCGCCCGCCGATCAGGCATAAGTAGACGTCCGCGAGCAGCTGCGAATCCAGGAGCGCCCCGTGCAGCGTGCGCGCCGTGAGATCCACGGTGAAACGCCGGCAGAGCGCGTCCAGGCTGTTGGGCGCGTTCGGGAACTGCTGGCGCGCGAGCTGCAGCGTGTCGACCACGCGCTCGAGGCCGAGCGGCGGGCGACCCGCCCGTTGCAGCTCCACGTTGAGAAAGGCGAGATCGAAGCCGGCGTTGTGGATCACCAGCTTCGCCGGCAGCGGCTTGCCGTCCCGGTCGAGGTCGAGAAACGCGAACAAGGCTTCGACCACGTCTGCGAAGATTGGCTGCTCGCGCAGGAAGACGCTGGTCAGGCCGTGCACCTGCAGCGCATCGTGCGGCATATCCCGCTCGGGGTTGACGAAGGCGTGGAAGGTCCGCCCGGTCGGCACGTGATTGAACAGCTCGACCGCGCCGATCTCGACGATGCGGTGGCCGTCCAGAGGATCGAGCCCCGTCGTCTCGGTATCGAGCACGATCTCCCGCATGGCCTTCGCCCCGTCTGCTGCCGGGACGTCTCCTACCCTGTCCGCGCGCAACTGCCAAGCGAGAGGCATCGATGCGACAGCGCCGCGCCGGCAAGCCGGCGGGATGCCGGCGCCGCGACGATCAGCGGTGGGGCGGCCGTTCCAGGTCGGCGCGCGGGTCGGTCTCGCCGTCGGAGAACCAGATGTGCCCGCGCCCGGTCGCGGGCTCCCGGGCGGTCAGCGGATCGCCGGTGCCGATCACGACCCGGCTGCCGTACTGCTGGCATCCTGCCAGGGTCAGG
>CAZXYL010000486.1:0-12189 GCA_964644915.1 uncultured Geminicoccaceae bacterium | reverse complement strand
CGCAACTTCAAGTACCTCCTGGTCCTGCCCGCGATCTTCGTGATCCTGCTGATCGGGCTGTTCCCGCTCGTCTACACGCTGCTGGTCAGCTTCCAGCGGGTCACCATGCTCGTGGAGGACACCTCATTCCACGGCCTGCTGAACTACGCCCGCCTCGTTCAGGACCTGCGCTTTTGGGGCGCCGTCGGGCACACCTTCCTGATCACCGCGCTCGCCCTGCCGCTCGAAGCGATCCTCGGCCTCCTCATGGCGCAGCTGTTCCTCGAGCGCCTGCCCGGGCGGCAGCTGTTCGTAGCACTTCTGATCATCCCGACCGTGATCTCGCCCATCGTCGCGGGCTCGATGTGGCGGCTGATGTTCGACCACCGCTACGGGCCGGTGAACCAGATCATCGGCTGGATCTGGGGCGAGCCGGTGACGATCCTCTGGGTGCTCAACCCGGGCTTCGTCTATCCGGCGATCCTGATCTGCGAAGTCTGGCAGTGGACGCCGTTCATGTTCCTGATCTTCCTGGCCGCGCTCTCGAACGTCGACCGCTCGCTCATCGAGGCGGCGCAGATCGACGGCGCCGGCTACTGGACGATCTTCCTCAAGGTCGCACTGCCGGTGATCAAGCCGATCGTGTTCATCGCCCTTCTGATCCGCGGCCTCGATCTGGTGCGCCTGTTCGACATCGTCTGGGTGCTGACCCGCGGCGGGCCGGGCACCATGACCGAGACCCTCTCGATCTACGCCTACGTCCAGGGTTTCCAGCAGTTCGAGATCAGCTACACCGCGGCGATGGCGTTCGTCTTCATCGTCATGCTGACCGTGATCGTGTTCGTGCTGCTGCGCCGGATGGAGCTGGCGCGATGAGGGCGGGCGCGACCGTGGCGGGCGTGCGCCCGAGCCGGAGCGGCTATGTGGCGCCGGCCTGGTGGCGGCGGCCGACGACGCGCTCGCTGGCCCTGCGCTACGTCGCGGCGATTCTGATCACGATCTTCTTCCTGTTCCCGGTCTATTGGCTGTTCGCGGTCTCGCTCAAGACGCCGGCCGAGATCTTCGCTTCGCCCCCGGTCTGGATCCCGGCGAACCTGCAGTTCGGCAACTACTGGGTGCTGTTCAAGGACGGCGATGCCTGGACCGTGCTCAACTCGCTGATCGTGGCCGGCACCAGCACGATCGCGGCCATGTTCCTCGGCACGATCGCCGGCTACAGCCTCGCGCGCTACCGCACCGGCGGCGAGCATCTCGCGATCTGGTTCATCTCCCAGCGCATGATCCCGCCGATCGCGATCGTGTTCCCGATCTTTTTGCTCTTCGCGATGTTCGGCTGGGTCGACACCTTCCACGGCCTGATCCTGCTCTATACCGCGTTCAACATCCCCTACGTGGTCTGGATGATGCGCGGTTACTTCGAGGACATCCCGATCGAGCTCGAGGAGAGCGCGCTCATCGACGGCTGCACCCGCTGGCAGGCGCTCATGAAGGTCGTCATGCCCGTGGCGCGCAACGGCATCTTCGCCACCGCCGTGTTCACCTTCATCTTCGCCTGGAACGACTACATCTTCGCGCTCGTGCTCACCCGCACCGAGGTCACGACCTTCACCGTCCAGGTCATGGGCTACTTCGGCGCCCAGTCGACCATCTGGGCCAAGATCTCGGCCATGAGCGTGCTCGGCACCTTGCCGATCTTCTTCGCGGTCGCGACCCTGCAGCGCTACCTGGTGCGCGGCATCAGCATGGGCGCGGTCAAGGCTTAGCGTACAAAACGATAGGGAGGCCCGAGATGAGCGAGGCGAGCCAGCGGATTGCGCTGTTCGGGACCGAGGAGCCGCTGCCCGAGAGCCTGGTGCTCGAGGCGGGCCCGGTCAGCGTCGAGCTCGAGAACGGGGCGCTGCGCTACGTCCGCTACCAGGGCGTCGAGGTGATCCGGGGCATCGCCTATCTGTACCGCGACCGCAACTGGGCGACGCCCGCGCCCGAGATCTCGAACCAGCAGATCCGCAAGGACGGCGGCGGCTTCGAGGTCGCCTACGACGCGCGCATCGAGAGCGGCGGCCAGGCGTTCATCTATCGCGCCGACATTCGGGCCGGCGCCGACGGCGCCCTTCGATTCGAGGTGACCGGTCGGGCCGAGACCGAAGTCGTGGCCAACCGTATCGGCTTCGTCGTGCTGCATCCGCTCGACGGCGTCGCGGGCGAACCGCTGGAGGTCACGCACGCCGACGGCAGCGTGGAAAAATCCCGCTTTCCCCGCCTGGTGAGCCCGGACCAGCCGTTCGTCGATATCCGCGCGCTCGCGCACCAGGTCGTGCCGGGCGTTTGGGCGACCTGCACCATGGAAGGCGACGCCTTCGAGATGGAGGACCACCGCAACTGGATGGACGCCTCCTTCAAGACCTACGTCCGCCCGCTCTCGAAG
Source organism: uncultured Geminicoccaceae bacterium (assembly GCA_964644915.1). Taxonomy (GTDB): domain Bacteria; phylum Pseudomonadota; class Alphaproteobacteria; order Geminicoccales; family Geminicoccaceae; genus CAZXYL01. The sequence goes on along the minus strand of CAZXYL010000486.1, from coordinate 9,785 downwards.
CCGCGCCCGTTCACCCTCGCGCCGGGTGAGGAGCTGGTGCAGAGGGTCTCGCTGAGCTTCCGCGGCCAGCCGTCACGCCGGCCGGCGCCGCGGGAGGCCGCCGTGACGGTCACGATCGGGGATCAGAGCGGGACGATGCCGCAGATCGGGCTCGGCGTGCCGCCCGAGGAGGCGAAGCCGGCGCTCGCCGCCGCCGATCTGATGCGGCTGCTCGCGCCCAACTTCCTGGTCGGTCAGCTGGATCTGCGCGATCCGGCCGCCGGTAGCAGGCTCGAGGAGCTCGCGGCGCTCGTGGCGGCGATCGGAGGGCCGCTGACGCTCGAGATCGTCCTGCCGAACGAGCGCCCGCCCGAGGTTGAGCTGCTCGATTCGGCCGCCGACGTGCGGGACGCGGGGCTGGCACCGGCTGCGGTGGTCGCCTCGCCGCAGGAGTACCTCAAGAGCTGGCAGCCGAACGAGCGGTGGCCGGAGGTGCCGCCGCTCGAGGCCATCTATGATGCGGCGCGGCGCGCATTCCCGGATGCGCTGATCGGCGGCGGCATGATCTCGTACTTCACGGAGCTCAACCGCAAGCGGCCGCCTGCCGGCCACATCGACTTCGTCACGCACACGCTGTGCCCGATCGTGCACGACGCGGACGATCGCACGGTCATGGACAACCTGGAGTCGTTGCCCTGGATCGCCGAGAGCGTGCGCGCGATCGCGGGCGACAGGCCGTATCGCATCGGCCCCTCGGCGATCGGCATGCGCCAGAACCCCTACGGGGCGGCGCCGGTCGACAACGTCGACAACCGCAGGATCGCGATGGCGATCAACGATCCCCGCCAGCGCGGCCTGTTCGGCGCCGCCTGGAACCTCGGGCTGGCAGCACACGCCGCCCGCGCCGGCGTGGAGGCGATCACCCTCTCCGCGCCCACCGGCCCATTCGGCGTCGTCTACCGGCCGCTGGTCTATCCGCAGCCCTGGTTCGAGGATCGGGGCGGCGTCTATCCGCTCTACCACGTGATCAGAGGCCTCGCCGCCAGCGCCGGCAAGCCCTGGCTGGACGCTGTTCCATCCAACGCATCGGCGGTACAGGCGATCGCCTGGCAGGACAGCGACCACATTGTTCTGTGGCTCGCCAATCTCACCAGGGCGCCACAGCGGATCAGGGTGACAGGCGTGGCTGCTTCCGAGGCCGAGGTTGCCCGGCTCGATGCGGAGAGCTTCGCCGAGGTCACCCGCGCGCCCGACCGCTTCGGCCAGGCGGGACATCGGGAGAAGCTGGAAACGCTCGAGCTCGAGCCCTATGCGTTGGCCCGGCTCGTCGTCGCAGCCTGAGGCTGCCAGCCGTCCGCACCGGTTGCGGCAGAGGATATGGCGGCGCACGAAGACGAGACCGCAGCGTCACTTCGGTCGGACTTGACCGCGAGGTTGCGGTGATTGCGGCGGGCCCAATGACGGGACGGCGACGCCGGCCAATGCCCGGCAAGTGCTTGTGGCGAAATGTCGCGAATCCTCTGTGCCCAAATCCGTGGAACGATTATAGAATTTGCTTCCCGCGGCTTACCACCGGCCGTCATGGGTGCTGAGCGCGGGCCGAAGGGGCCGGTCCGGGCGAGGATGTCCCAACCAACCAGGGGGACCCCACATGGAAGCGAAAATAGTCTGGTTGTTTGTCTTCGTCGCCCTTTACTGGGCCTATTGCATTTTCTGGGGTATCAAGGGCGCGATCAGCGCCCGCACGGCCAGCGACTACTTCATCGCCGGTCGCCGGATCTCGCTCTGGGTGTTCGTGCTCGCCGCCACGGCGACCTCGTTCTCGGGCTGGACCTTCATGGGCCATCCCGGCCTGCTGTACCGGGACGGGTTCCAGTACGCCTACGCGTCGTTCTACGCGATCACCATCCCGTTCACCGGGCTGCTCTTCCTGAAGCGGCAGTGGATCATCGGCAAGCGGTTCGGCTTCGTCACGCCGGGCGAGATGCTCTCGTACTACTTCCGTTCCGATACCATCCGCATCCTGGTGATCATCGTGGCACTGGTGTTCTCGGTGCCGTACCTCGGCGTCCAGTTGCGGGCGTCCGGCTTCCTCTTCAACGTGCTCACCGACGGCATGCTCAGCGTCGATGTCGGCATGTGGGTGCTTTCGCTCATCGTGTTCATCTACGTCGCCTCGGGCGGCCTACGCGCGGTGGCGTACGTGGACACGCTGCAGTGCGTCCTGCTCGCGCTGGGCATTACGGTGATCGGCATCATCGCGCTGAATGCGGCCGGCGGCTGGTGGCAGCTGAACGAGAACATCGCCCTGCTGACCCAGATCGACGAGAACCTCTCGCCGGACGGCTACAGCCACTACATCGCGGTCCCGGGCGTGATCCAGTTCGTCTCCGCCGGCCCGGCGGCTCAGGGCGGGGCGTGGACCGGGATCATGATCCTGACCTACATGTTCGCGCTCATGGGCATCCAGTCCGCCCCGGCGTTCTCCATGTGGGCGTTCTCCAACCACGATCCGTCGCCGTTCGCGCCGCAGCAGGTGTGGGCGTCGTCGTTCGGCATCGGCCTGATCCTGTTCCTGTTCACGGCGATGCAGGGTATGGGCGGCCATTTCCTGGGTGGCGACCTGGACTTCGCAGCCGCCCATCCGGACCGGATCAACCGCGACACTTCGGTCGTCATCCAGGGCAACCTGCTCGAGATCCGTCATCGCGGCCCGATCCAGGAGGCCGGGGTGAGCGACCCCGAGCTCCGGGGCTTGATCGCCTTCGGCCTGGACGCGCTGGGCGAGACCGGCGAGGTCCCGACCCTGGGTCAGATTGCCGGGGTGGCCGAGCTGCCGGATGCGCCGCCGGAAGCGGCGGCCGCGGCCGGCGTCGCGCAGAGGATCATCGCCGCCGACCCGGCGGTCGCCGACGAACCGGCGATGGTCCAGCTGATGCAGGCGCCGGGCGGGGCCGATCAGCTGGTCGCCCAGCTGATCAATCTGATGGCGGATGCGGCACCCTGGTTGGTGGGTCTGCTCTCGGTCTGCGCGCTCGCCGCGATGCAGTCGACCGGCGCCGCGTACATGTCGACTGCAGGCGGCATGCTCACGCGGGATCTGATCCGGCATTTCCTCATGCCGAACGTCAGCCACACCCTGCAGAAGCTGTTCGGGCGTATTTTCGTCGGTGTGATCGTGTTCATGGCGCTGATCGTGGCGACCACGTCGACCGATGCTCTGGTGCTGCTGGGCGGTCTCGCGGTTGCCTACGGGTTCCAGATGTGGCCCGCGCTGATTGCGGTGTGCTACGCGCCATGGCTCACCAGGCAGGGCGTGGTGTGGGGCCTGATCGCCGGCCTGATCGCGGTCACGCTCACCGACATGCCGAGCGCGGTCGGCATCGAGGCCTGGGGCAGATGGCCCTGGACCATCCACTCGGCCGGCTGGGGCATCATCTTCAACGTGGCCGTCGTGCTGATCGTCTCGGCGATCACCCGCGACGACATGGATCGGAAGATGGAGTTCCACAGCTTCCTCGCCACGCACGCCTCCCTGCCGCCGGAGAAGCGCAAGCTGGTGCCGGCCGCATGGATCGTCACCCTGGTCTGGTTCTTCTTCGGCATCGGGCCGGGTGCGGTGATCGGCAACTGGATCTTCGGCGACCCGCTCGACCCGACCACCTGGTGGGTGCTCGGCATGCCCTCGATCTGGGTGTGGCAGATCCTGTGGTGGGCGCTCGGCGTCGCCATGATGTTCTTCCTGGCGTACACCATGCAGATGTCCACCGTGCCCGAGTCGGAGATCGAGGCTCTGGCCGAGGACGTGGCCGAGATCGAGGTGGTCCGCCAGCGCCGCAGCTGATCACCTCCGGCTTTCCGTTGTCCGCTTCAGGGGAGGGGCTTCGTGCCCCTCCCCGTTGCTTTCCGGGGCCGGCGCGACCACAACAAAGGCGGGAACCACGAGCAGGCCTGATGGACGTGCCGGTCGCCCTGTCGCCCTGGACCTATTATTGGCTCTCGGTCGTGGTACTCGCCGCGCTCCTGTTTCTGCCGGTCTCCAAGCTCGTCTGGGTGATGAGCGTGCGCCGGCTGGAGCGGAAGGGAGGCCGTGCGCTCACCGACAAGGAGCGGCTGGGCCAGCTCAACCGCGCGCGTTTCATCGCGGTGATCCTGTGCGGCCTGTTCTCGGCGCTGTTCAACTACCAGATCCTGGACATGTCCGCCCATGGATGACCGGACGACTCGGATTCTGAAGGTCGTGGCCGTGGTCATGGTGGCCGCCTTCGTCGGCTGGGCGGCCTACGAGCAGTTCGTGGGCAAGGTCCAGCCGGGCGACTTGCACTACCACGCCGGCAACCGCGCGTTCGAGGACGGCCAGTACGAACGCGCCGTGGTCGAGTTCCAGAGAGCGCTCAGCGAAGCGCCCGATCACGCCAATGCCCTGCGCGGCCTCGCCATCAGCCTGCACCAGGCCGGCCGCCACGACGACGCGCTCGCGATCTACGACGACGCGATCGCACGGGCCGCCGAGCTGCCGGCGGACGACGCCGAGCGGGCCGCGCTCGCCGCCAGCTACGCCAACCGCGGCATCCTGCTCGACACCATGGGCCGGCACGAGGAGGCGCTCATGAGCTATGAGATGGCACTCGGCATCGATGTGGAGGTGGCCAAGGGCCCGCACTGGCTCACGCGCTTTCTGCGCAAGCAGCCCGAGACGCCGCCGACGGTCGCCGATCGCGCCCGATACCTTCGCGCCGAGCTCGCCAAGCCCGAGGCCGAGCGCGTGCTGCGTAACCCCGAGATCGACGCGCAGCAAAGGCCGTACAAGCAGTGAGCGATCTGGCGGGCGCGACTCCTCAGCTTACCGAACCGCCAACACCGGTCAGCCGCGGCACTCTGTGGCGGCTGTGGGCGGGCGAGGTGCCGCTCGCGCAGGTGTTCTGGTCCTATACCGTCGTGGCCGGCACCACGCTCAACGTGGTCACCTCGCTGCTCGCGCTGGCGCTGCTGGCGATGAACACTCCTGCCGTTTGGGCGGTGTGCGCCTTCCTTCTGCCGATCCCCTACAACGTGCTGATGGTCGTGGCGGTCTGGCGGAGCGCCGACGGCTACGCCGGCCCACGGATCTGGGCCGATCTCGCCCGCATCGGCGTCCTGCTCTGGGCGATCGCGGCGAGCGTGCTCTGATCGATCGGCCTGCCGGGCTTCAGATCAGCCCCAGGATGTCGACGAACAGGACGCGCAGGCAGAACAGAAGGGCGATGCAGCCGAAGAGCGTGCGCACCGTGTCGCGATCGCCATCGGGGGTGCGGTAGGTGAAGCCGTGATAGGCGATCACGCCGGTGACCAGAACGAAGAGCCAGTTGACCAGACTTTCCATCGCATGCCCGTGCGTCCGCCCGCGCCCTCGACGCCACGCACCAGAGAGTTCGTCAGGTCGAAGGCGGGGTCAAGCCCGCCCCCTGGCGGCCGGATCAATAGCAGGGCGGGAAGTAGCAGGACTGATACCAGGGCATGAACTCGGCCACCGTGGCGGCTCCGGTCATCAGCGTGCCCAGGATCACGGCGATCCAGAGGATCGAGCGCAGGCCGCGGTTGTACATGTCCATCGAGAGCGGCCGCGGCATGACGCCATAGTCTTTCGAATCGAGCGCGTCGTCCTCGGCCTTGGCGATGACCTCGCGCGCGAGGTGCCGGACCCAGGGCGGCACGCGGCTCTTGAACATGTAGGGGAGGTAATGGCGCTCCAGCCCGTCGTCGCCGATCTGGACCCCGAACCAGCGCTTATACGCGATGCGGAAGAATTCGAACTCGGTGACCTGGAGCAGGGCCGCCGCCTCGAGCACGTCGGCGACGTCGCTGGGCATCCGATTCTCGTCGAAGAACAGCCTGCGCCTGTTCATGGACTGGGCCCGCTCACGCGTACAGAGGGATCATAACGCACCGCGGCCGGAGCGGCCAGGGCGTGTTCAGCGAACCTCCAGGAGCGTCATGAGTTCCCGCCATTCGCGCGGGCTGAGGCCGCTTTCTTCGCGCCTCACCGTCTCGCCCCGCAGCCTGCGGCGCACCACGGCCAGCCCCTCGGCCGAGAGCTCGGCGCCGCGCAACCGGTAGTTCTCGAAGGCCTCGCAGGTGAGCGGGACCCAGCGGCGGACGACCCCGAGCAGGACCTCGGCATACGCGCGGATCTCGTACTGGGCGTGCGGATCGGCGCGCAGCGCGATGAAGTGCAGGAGGTTGTGCAGATCGGTCTTCCAGTACCACTGCGTGTAGGTGTTGAGCGGCAGCGTCATGCGGGCGAGCTCGCGCGCGAGCCCCTGCCGCTCCTGGTCGCGTGCCCGGCCCGCGGCGTCCTCGTTGAGCAGCTCGAGATAGTGCTCATAGGCGCGCTCGGCGTTCTCCCCGATGATCCGCTGCGCCTGCTCGGCTTGCGCGGCCCCCAGCAGGTCGCCGCGACCCTGCCGGTTGCTCGCGGCCTGCGCCGCCATGTGCTCGGCCGAGGGCACGTAGAACTCGTCCTCCAGCACGGAGTAGCGGGCCGAGTACTCGTTCACGCTCGCGGTGCGATGCCGGATCCACTGCCGGGCGACGAAGATCGGCAGCTTCACGTGCAGCTTGAGCTCGCACATCTCGAACGGCGAGGTGTGCCGCATGCGCATGAGGTAATTGATCAGGCCCCGGTCGTCGCTCACCTGCCGCGTGCCGCGCCCGTACGAGACGCGCGCCGCCTGCACGATCGCGCCGTCGTCGCCCATGTAGTCGATCACGCGCACGAAGCCCCGGTCGAGCACCGGCAGGGGCTGGTACAGGATCTCCTCCAGCGCCGGCACCACGGCGCGCCGCGTCGGCGCCGTCTCGGCCCGCAGCGCCTCGATCTCGGCGCGGGCGCCTTGGCTCAGGCCGGCTTGCGGTCGGCGCACACCTTCGGGCTGCTCGCTCGAGCTCGGCTGTTCACGATCGCCGTCGCTTCCCATCCGTCCTCGTCGTCTATCGCTGCTCTGGTCGCACTCCCGGGCGCCGGTCATCGCATCGCCGCTCCTTGCGGCGCCCGAGGGCATCCTTATATTAGATCTGTCGGTGACGGCCGACTATGGCGATAAACGCCGCTCGAAATAGGCGTTGCGGACCCGGGGGCAGTACCCGGCGCCTCCACCATATCACCCGCCGAGGCGGGCTCATGGGGGCGAAATAGGCTCGACGTGACGTAGTAAAGGGGTGGTTTTCGCCCGGCATGGTACCGCCGTTATCGGGCCAAGCTTATAGCTGCCAACGACAACCGTATGGCACTCGCTGCCTGAGCAATCAGGTAAGCGCGGTCCCGGGGGGCACCGGGCAACAGAAGCCCCCCACCGGAGCCGCCGGCCTTCGGGCCGGCGGCCCCTCCGTCATGCGCCACAGGGTCATCGAGGGCCAGCGAGAATGCCGGAGCAGGGGATCGACTACGGAAGCCTGGTCGAGCGGGCGCTGCGGCGGGTGATTCGCGACGCCCTGACCCTGGTCGCCGAGCACGGCCTGCCCGGCCGGCACCACATCTATCTCACCTTCCGCACCGATGCCCCCGGGGTCGAGCTCCCCGACAGCCTTCGCGCGCGCTATCCGAACGAGATGACCATCGTGCTCCAGTTCGAGTTCTGGGGGCTCGAGGTCGGCGAGGACGCGTTCTCGGCCACCCTGAGCTTCAACGGCGCGCCGCAGCGTCTGACCGTCCCCTTCGCGGCGGTCACGGTGTTCGCGGATCCCAGCGTCGAGTTCGGGCTGCAGTTCACGGCGCCCGAGCCGAAACGGTCCGTGCAGAAACCCGAGGACGCGCAAGGGCAGGGCAGGAAGGGGCCCGCGCGCCGCGCGCCGGCGCCCGTGACGGAATTGCCTAGGCCCGCGGCCGAGCCCGAGAACGGCGAGGGCGCCGAGGTCGTGACCCTCGATCGCTTCCGCAAGAAGTAGCGCGCGGCCCTGGGGCGCCCGGGCTCACTTGACACCCGCCGGGCCACGGGCCTTGATGCGACGACGCCATCTTGGCCACGGGTGGAGCCATGTCGCGCGCCGCGCTGACCCGCACCGAAACCGACACGTTCGGTCCCATCGAGGTGCCCGCCGACCGCTATTGGGGCGCGCAGACGCAGCGCAGCCTGCAGAACTTCCGCATCGGCACCGAGACCATGCCGGTGCCGCTGGTCCGGGCGCTCGGCATGGTCAAGCAGGCGGCCGCGCGCGTGAACCGCGATCTCGGCCTGCTCGAGCCACGCCTGGCGGACGCGATCATCCGCGCCGCCCAGGAGGTGATCGACGGCAAGCTCGATGACCACTTCCCGCTCGTGGTCTGGCAGACCGGCTCCGGCACCCAGAGCAACATGAACGCGAACGAGGTGATCGCGAACCGGGCGAACGAGATGCTGGGCGCGCCGCTGGGCAGCAAGTCGCCGGTCCACCCCAACGACCATGTCAACCGCGGTCAGTCCTCCAACGACACCTTCCCCACCGCGATGCACATCGCCGCGGTCGAGCAGGTGCACCACGCGCTGCTGCCGGCGCTGGAACACCTGTGGGCCGCGCTGCAGGCCAAGTCCGAGGCGTTCGCCGACATCATCAAGATCGGCCGCACCCATCTCCAGGATGCGACCCCGCTCACCCTCGGGCAGGAGTTCTCAGGCTATGCGCAGCAGGTGAGCAACGGCATCGCGCGCATCAAGCAGGCGCTGCCGCGTGTCCTGGAGCTGGCCCAGGGCGGCACCGCCGTGGGCACCGGGCTGAACGCGGCTCCCGGTTTCGCCGAGAAGTTCGCGGCCGAGGTCGGGCGCATCACGGGCCTGCCCTTCGTCACGGCCGAGAACAAGTTCGAGGCGCTGGCCGCGCACGACGCGCTGGTCGAGCTCTCGGGCGCGCTCAACGTGCTGGCGGCGAGCCTGACCAAGATCGCGAACGACATCCGCCTGCTCGGCTCCGGCCCGCGCTGCGGTTTCGGCGAGCTCAGGCTGCCGGAGAACGAGCCCGGCTCCTCGATCATGCCGGGCAAGGTCAACCCGACCCAGAGCGAGGCGCTGACCATGGTCGGCGCCCAGGTCATGGGCAACCACGTCACGGTCTCGTTCGCCGGCGCCTCGGGCCATTTCGAGCTCAACGTGTACAAGCCCGTGATCATCTACAACGTGCTCCAGTCGATCCGGCTGCTGGCCGATGGCGCGCGCAGCTTCACCGACAAGGCCGTGGTCGGGATCGAGGCCGACCGTGCGCGCATCGACGAGCTGCTGCACAAGTCCTTGATGCTGGTGACGGCGCTCAACCCGCACATCGGCTACGACAACGCCGCCAAGGTGGCGAAGAAGGCTTATGCCGAGGGGACGTCGCTCAAGGAGGCGGCCGTGGCGCTGGGCCTGCTCGCGCCCGAGGAGTTCGACGAGTGGGTGCGCCCGGAGAAGATGATCGGCCCGAGCTGATCGCCCCGGCCCCGCCTACTGCGCCTGCGGTGCCTCGCGATCGTCCTCGGGAGAGAGGCGCAGGACCTGCGGATCGTCCAGAGGGCCCACGACCTTGACCGTCGTCGGCCCGATCCCCGCGCCCGGCTCGATGGCGAGGCTCAGGTCCGCCACCCAGAGCAGCAGGTCGACGACGCCCTCGATCCGGGCGGTGCGATCATCGAGTCGCACGCCGGCCTCGGTTGCCTGGGCGATGCCGCGGCTGATGTCGAACCGCCCGTGCAGCTCGGTGAACTCGCTCGCGGGCAGCTCGGTCGCGTTGAGCTCGATGGCGATCCCGGTCGGCTCGATCGAGATCGCGGACTCGGCCCGCGCCGATTCCGCCCGGTGCTCGAGCGGCAGACCGAGGATCCG
>CAZXYL010000485.1:0-1780 GCA_964644915.1 uncultured Geminicoccaceae bacterium | reverse complement strand
TGAAGCCGGGCGGGCGAAGGGCCGGGACGCGGCTCCGCAGCCCGGCCATATGAATTGACCGGCGGGCCAGATCCCACTACAGATTTCGCTCGCAGGTCTGGGCGCGCGCTCGACGGGCTCGGGGCTCAGCCCAGGCTGGCGCCGACAAGAACCCGGTCGTGAAGGCACAGCCGGGGGTCCTCGGGACCAAGACACACCAAGGGAGGTCTTCAGAAATGCGCGGGAAACTGTGCGTAGGGCTGGTATCCGCCCTGGCGCTGGGCGTAGGTATGGCGAGTGCTCCGGCCTCGGCCCAGGTGCAGGTCAATCTCGAGCCGGTCGCGGAAGGGCTGACCGCGCCGCTCGTGCTCACCCAGCCGGAGGGCGACGATCGCATCTTCATCGTCGAGCAGCCGGGGCGGGTCCGGATCCTGCAGAACGGCGAGCTGCTCGAGGAGCCGTTCCTCGATATGCGGCACAAGATCGTGGACCTGCTGCCCGACTTCGACGAGCGCGGGCTGCTCGGCCTGGCGTTCCACCCGGAGTTCGCCGAGAACGGCCGCTTTTTCGTCGCGTACAGCGCGCCGCTGATCTGGGAGGGCGACCCGGGCAAGAAGCTCTGGTGGTCGCACACCAACACGGTCTCCGAGTTCACCGTCTCGGAGGACAATCCGAACCAGGCCAACCTGAGCAGCGAGCGCATCATCACCCAGATCGACTGGCCGCAGTTCAACCACAACGGCCACTGGATCGCCTTCGGCCCGGACGGGATGCTCTACATTTCGACCGGCGACGGCGGCTACGCCAATGACTGGGGCATCGGCCACAACGTGACCGAGGGCAACGGTCAGGACATGGCTGAGCTGCACGGCAAGATGCTGCGCATCGACGTCGACTCGCCGGGCGAGGGCCAACAGTACGGGATCCCGGACGATAACCCGTTCGCCGAGGATCCGCTGGCGCGCCCCGAGATCTGGGCTGTGGGGCTGCGCAACCCCTGGCGGTGCAGCTTCGACCAGGGGGACGAGAATCAGATCTTCTGCGGCGACGTGCAGCAGAACAGCTTCGAGGAGGTCTCGATCGTCGAGGCGGGCGAGAACTACGGCTGGCGCCGGATGGAGGCCACGCACTGCTTCGATTACGAGAACCCGAACATGCACCCGGAGCAGTGCGACCAGACCGGGCTGACCGATCCGATCCTCGAGTACAACAACTGCACGGCGATGCCCGAAGGCTGCAAGGGCATCTCGGTGACCGGCGGCTACGTCTACCGCGGCAGCCATGGCGACTGGGACGGCAAGTACTTCTTCGGCGACTGGAGCAAGAGCTTCGCCGTCCGTGACGGGCAGCTGTTCGTCGCGACCGAGGGCGACAACGGCGAGTGGACGATGGAGGACGTCACGGCCGCCAACCTGGACGACCCGCTGCCGTACGTGCTCGCCTTCGGCCAGGACAACGAAGGTGAGGTCTACGTTTTGACCTCGGTGACCACCGGCCCGGTCGGCAAGCTCGACACCATCTACCGGATCGCTCCGGCGGGCGGCTGACCCTCAGCCGCGCCTGCCGGCGACCCGGCTTCGGACCTCCTCCTCCTCGCGGGGAGGAGGTCCCCGCGCGGCCCCCGGGGCTCGGGGCTGCGGCTCAGGTCTTGCCGAGAGCCCGCTCCAGCCTAAATCCGAAGCTGCCGACAACTGGGGAGGCGATCTTTGTCCCGGCTGCTCGCCGTCGTGTTCCTATGTGGTTTAGCTACGCTGGTTGTCGCTGGCGCGATCCTTCCGGCTGCGGCCCAGGACCCGGAGTT
>CAZXYL010000484.1:0-1905 GCA_964644915.1 uncultured Geminicoccaceae bacterium | reverse complement strand
TCGAGGCTGCGGCTGATCGGCGCAGCACGGGTGTTCTGAGCGGCTGGCACTGCCCCGGCCGCCCTTGGGGACAACTGGCGGAGTCCCAGGTCGTGCACAGGCTTTGTCACACGTTTGTCGCAGATCGATCCCCCGCGCTGTGGAAAAGGCCTTTGTCAAGGCGGTTGTCGGTATGCCGGAAGCAATCGACGAGGTGGTCGTCGACCATGCCAGTCGCCTGCATGAAGGCGTAAGCGATGGTCGGGCCGCAAAACCTGAAGCCGCGTTGCTTGAGCTCCTTCGAGAGCGCGCGCGCCTCGGCGGTCTCGGCCGGCACCTCGGCCATGCTGCGGCGCCGGTTCACGATCGGCCGCCCGCCGACGAACCCCCAGAGGAAACCCGAGAAGCCGCCCGGCTCGCCCGCGAGCGCGAGGTACGCGCGCGCCGCGGCGATCGCGGCCGCGATCTTGGCCCGGTTGCGCACGATCCCGGGATCGGCCAGCAGCGCCTCGACCCTGCGCTCGTCCCAGCGCGCGATCGCTTCGGGATCGAAGCCTTCGAAGGCGCGCCGGAAGTTCTCGCGCTTCCTCAGGATGGTCAGCCAGGAGAGCCCGGCCTGGAAGCCTTCGAGGATCAGCATCTCGAACAGGCGCCGGTCGTCCTCGAGCGGCACGCCCCATTCCTGGTCGTGGTAGGCGACGTAGAGCGGATCGCTGCCCGCCCAGGCGCACCGGATCCGGCCGTCCTCGCTCATGCGTGCCTCGCAGCCTCGGACCGCGCGCCAGGGCGCGGTGCGGGCAGCGATAGCACAGGCCGGGCGCTCGTGTCGCTCAGAGCGGATCGCCCGGGAACCAGGCGGTCTCGATGTGCTCGCGCGCCAGGACGGCCCGGAGGATCCGGGCGCGGTCGGGGCCGATCGCCTCCAGCATGCGATCGTCCAGGGCGTTCATTGCCCGGACCCCCTGCCGTTGCGGCAGCAGACGGGCCCGCTCGAGCGCCGCCATGATGCCGTCGGCGAGCACGGCAAGCGGCGCCACCGCGACACTGAACGCCGGCTGCGGCCGCTGCGCGGCGGCCTTGCTGCGGGTGGGCGTGAAGGATCGTTGCATGGCTCGCACTCCTCTCGCCGGGTCGGGGCATGCGGAAATCCTTCTCTTTGACGCTGCGCCCCATCGACCCTGGACCGCTTGTAGCGCGCGCCCGTTTCAAGCCGATGTCGCGGAGCGGCCGGGATGGTTTCGATTGTATCGACCGCGCGCCGCCCGGGCGTTGCCCCGGGACGGGTTCCGGCTATCCTGACCGCCCGAAGCCACTCGCATCCGGACCCTCATGCTCGCTCGCCCGGTCCCGGTCCGCCGCCGCCTCGCCCCGCTCGACCCCGCCGAGCGGCGCCGGCACAAGCTGCGCAACCTGGTGCAGTCGGGCGTGCTGCTCGGCGGCATGGTGCTGCTGCTGGCCGCCTGCGGCTGGCTGATCTTCGGCCCGGACGGCATGGTGGGCCTCGGGCTCGGGGCGGCGCTCGGCTTGTGGTTCAGCCCGAAGATCTCGCCGCGCATGGTGCTCCGCATGTACCACGCGCGGGAGATCCGGCCGTACGAGCTGCCCGAGGTCTCGCAGGTGGTGGAGCGCCTCGCCGAGCGCGCCGGGCTGGAGCGCCCGCCGGCGCTTTTTTACGTCCCCAGCTCCATGCTCAACGCGTTCGCGGTCGGGGGGCGGGACGAGGCGGCGATCGCGGTGACCGACGGGCTGCTGCGGGCGCTCACGCTGCGTGAGCTCGCGGGCGTCCTCGCCCATGAGATCAGCCATGTGCGCAACAACGATTTGTGGATCATGGGGCTGGCGGACACGGTCGGCCGGCTGACCCGCCTGATGACGCTCCTGGGCATCTTCGTCCTGCTCTTCGGCGTGCCGATGTGGCTCACGGGC
>CAZXYL010000483.1:0-3396 GCA_964644915.1 uncultured Geminicoccaceae bacterium | reverse complement strand
CGCCGCCCGAACGCGCGCGGCAGGCGGGGACGCCACCGATGACCGGGAACGCCGAGGGGCGGCGGCGCTTGCCCAGGCGGGGCTGAGGCCTCACAAGCGCCCTGCTCGGCTCGACGGGGGCTGCCCGCGCATTCCGCTGCTCTGAGCTTCACTTAGCGCGCGACCTTCAACCCGTAAGAGGGTTGCGTCCTGCCGTGCGGCGGGCTATTAACACAAATTGGAATAATGCAAGAGAGCGCAAGCTCGGGGACCCATCAACGGGCGTCAGGGAGAAGCTGGAATGCTCGCCGAGGCGCGGGTGATCGCTGAGGTGGCGGAAGAGGAACGGCTGCGCGCGCACGTCTATCAGCTGCTCGCGCGCTTCCTCGCGTCGCCGCCGGACGCCGCGCTGCTCGAGCTGGCGGCGGGCTTCGAGGGCGACGAGACCGAACTCGGTCAGGCGCTCGCCCGGCTCGCGGCGCTGGCCGCGCAGACCACGCCCAAGGCGGCGGAGCGGGAGTATTTCGAGCTCTTCATCGGCGTCGGCCGCGGCGAGCTGCTCCCTTATGCCTCCTACTATCTCACCGGGTTCCTGCAGGAGCGGCCGCTCGCGAAGCTGCGCGTCGACATGATGCGCCTGGGCATCGGCCGCGCCGCGAACGTCCGGGAGCCCGAGGATCACATCGCCGCGCTCTGCGAGATGATGGCCGGGCTGATCACGGGCGCGTTCGACGCGCCGCGCGGGCTGGACGTGGAGCGGGCGTTCTTCGAGACGCACCTGGCGCCCTGGGCCAAGCGGTTCTTCGAGGATCTGGAGGCGGCGAAGGCCGCGCGGCTGTACATGCCGGTCGGTACGCTCGGCCGCGTGTTCATGAGCATCGAGCAGCCGGCCTTCCGGATGGAGGCATGAGGCGGGGTGGCGACGGCCCCGCCGCGAGCATGGTGGCGTCGCGATGATCTCGTCGGGAAGCGAAGGGGTGGAGCGATGAAGAAGGAGCAGGAGGCGACAGCGGCGAAGCGGCGCGACTTCCTGAGGCTGGCAGGTCTCGGCACGCTGGGCGGCGCGGCCGCCGCGGCGGTCGGCAGCGCGCCCGCCGAGGCGGGCACCGAGACGCGCGAGGCGCAGAGCGGCTACCGCGAGACCGCGCACGTCAAGAAGGTCTACGAGCTGGCGCGGTTCTAGGCCCGGCACGCCTGTCCACCATCGAGCGAGATCCTGGAGACAACGACGATGTTGCGGAAAAAGACCAACGGCGCGGCGGCAGGCCCCCGCCTGACGAGCGCGCTCTCGGGGCTGACCGGGCGCGCCATCGACCGCCGGACCTTCCTGCGGCGCTCCGGCCTGACCGCGGGCGGCGTCGCGGCCGCCGCGACGCTTTCGGGCGGCATGGTGACCCGGGTCGAGGCCCAGACGGCCGCCGCCAACGTGGAGATCCGGAAATCGGTGTGCACGCACTGCTCGGTCGGCTGCACGGTGGCCGCCGAGGTGCAGAACGGCGTGTGGATCGGCCAGGAGCCGGGCTTCGACAACCCGTTCAATCTCGGCGCGCACTGCGCCAAGGGCGCCGCGGTGCGCGAGCACGCCCATGGCGAGCGCCGGCTCAAGTACCCGGTCAAGCTGGTCGACGGCCAGTGGACCCGGATCAGCTGGGACCAGGCGATCGACGAGATCGGCGACAGGATGCTCCAGATCCGCGATGAATCCGGTCCCGATTCGGTCTACTGGCTGGGCTCGGCCAAGCACTCCAACGAGCAGTCCTATCTGATCCGCAAGTTCGCCGCGTTCTGGGGCACCAACAACGTCGATCACCAGGCGCGGATCTGTCATTCGACCACGGTCGCAGGTGTCGCCAACACCTGGGGCTATGGCGCGATGACCAATTCCTACAACGACATCCACAACAGCCGCGCGATCTTCCTGATCGGCGGCAACCCGGCCGAGGCGCACCCGGTCTCCCTGGTCCATCTGCTGCGGGCCAAGGAGCAGAACAACGCCGCCTTCATCGTCTGCGACCCGCGCTTCACCCGCACGGCGGCGCACGCCACCGAATACGTGCGGCAGCGTCCCGGCACCGATGTCGCGCTGGTCTGGGGCATCCTCTGGCACATCTTCGAGAACGGCTGGGAGGACAGGGAATACCTCCGCCAGCGCGTCTGGGGCATGGACGAGGTGCGCCAGGAGGTGGCGAAGTGGACGCCGGAGGAGGTCGAGCGCGTCACCGGCGTGCCGCCCTCGCAGCTCCAGCGCGTCGCCCGCACCCTCGCCAACAACCGGCCCGGGACCGTGATCTGGTGCATGGGCATCACCCAGCACCACCACGGCAACAACAACGTGCGTGCGCTCTGCATCCTGCAGCTGGCGCTGGGCAACGTCGGCATGGCCGGCGGCGGCACCAACATCTTCCGCGGCCACGACAACGTCCAGGGCGCCACCGACTTCGGCGTCACCGTCGATTCGCTGCCGGGCTACTACGGGCTCGCCGAGGGCTCGTGGAAGCACTGGGGCCGGGTCTGGGACGTCGACTACGACTACCTGCTGGAGCGCTTCCACTCCAAGGAGCTCATGGAAGCCGCCGGCATCCCGGTGTCGCGCTGGATCGACGGCGTGCTCGAGGCCAAGGAGAACATCGAGCAGCCGGACAACCTGCGGGCCATGGTGTTCTGGGGCCATGCGCCGAACTCGCAGACCCGCGGGCCCGAGATGAAGGAGGCGATGGAGAAGCTCGATCTCCTGGTGGTGATCGATCCCTACCCGACCGTGACCGCGGTCATGCACGACCGCACCGACGGCGCCTATCTGCTGCCGGCGGCGACCCAGTTCGAGACCGTGGGCTCGGTCACGGCGTCCAACCGCTCGCTGCAGTGGCGCGAGAAGGTGTTCGAGCCGCCATTCGAGTGCCGGACCGACCACGAGATCATGTACCTGTTCGCGCAGAAGTTCGACTTCGCCGACGAGATGTTCAAGCACATCGAGGTGGCGGGGACCGAGCCGGTGATCGAGGATATCACCC
The DNA here is from genome assembly GCA_964644915.1 of uncultured Geminicoccaceae bacterium. Lineage (GTDB taxonomy): Bacteria > Pseudomonadota > Alphaproteobacteria > Geminicoccales > Geminicoccaceae > CAZXYL01. Next base: position 406 of record CAZXYL010000483.1, on the reverse strand, counting down.
GCGAGTTTAACAAGGGCATGTGGACGATCGGTTATACCGGCCAGTCGCCCGAGCGCCTCAAGCTCCATCTCGCCAACCAGCACACCTTCGATCGCACCACGCTGCGCGCGCTCGGCGGCCCGTGCGACGGCGACTACTACGGCCTGCCCTGGCCGTGCTGGGGCACCGCCGAGATGAACCACCCGGGCTCACCCAACCTCTACGACACCTCCAAGCCGGTGGCCGAGGGCGGCATGGGCTTCCGCGCCAACTTCGGGGTCGAGCGCGACGGCCAGAACCTGCTCGCCGAGGGCAGCTGGCCGATGGGCTCGGAGATCGAGGACGGCTACCCCGAGTTCACCATGAAGATGCTCAAGGACCTCGGGTGGGATCAGGACCTCACGCCCGAGGAGCAGGCGGTGATCCT
>CAZXYL010000482.1:0-8059 GCA_964644915.1 uncultured Geminicoccaceae bacterium | reverse complement strand
CCTGATCCTGAACATCATCTGGATCCTCACCGGCGGCGCATGGATGGCGGCCGCGTGGCTGCTCGCGGCCGTCCTCATGGCGCTCACCATCATCGGCCTGCCCTGGACCCGGGCAGCCTGGAACATCGCCGTCTACACGCTTGTGCCCTTCGGCCGCACCGTGCTCCGGCGCGACGAGGTGGCGGGGCGTGAGGATCTGGGCACGAGCCCGCTCGGTGTGCTGGGCAACCTGATCTGGCTGCTGCTGGCCGGATGGTGGCTGTTCATCGGCCACGTCGTCACCGCTTTCGGGCTCGCGATCACGATCATCGGCCTCCCGTTCGCCTGGGCGCACCTCAAGCTCGCCCTGCTCTCGCTCTGGCCGATCGGCCGGACGATCGTAAGCGTCGAGGAGCTGGCCGTGCTTCGGGGCGGGGCTCATCGAGGCACGTAGGAGTGTTGAGGGTTATCGCCCTTCGACGGGGAGAACCGCGCTGGCGTCACGTTGCACCCGGACGACGAGGCTCAGAGCACGTCGAGCGGGATCTTGAGATAGCGCGTGCCGTTGCTCTCCGGCTCCGGCAGCCGGCCGGCGTTGATGTTGACCTGCAGGGCGTGGGTGATCAGCCTGGGCATGTCGAGCGTGGCATCGCGCGCGTTGCGCATCTCGACGAACTCCCGCTCGCTGACGTCGCCTTTCAGATGGATGTTGCTCCGTCGCTGCTCCGCCACGCTCGCTTCCCACGCCGGCTCGCGCCCGCCCGGCATGTAGTCGTGGCCGACGAACAGGCGCGTTTCGGGCGGCAGGTCCAGGATGCGCCGGATCGAGCGATAGAGCTCGGCCGCATCTCCGCCCGGGAAGTCGGCGCGCGCGGAGCCGACATCGGGCATGAAGATCGTGTCGTTGACGAAGGCGGCATCGCCCACGACGTAGGTGACGTTCGCCGGTGTGTGCCCGGGCGTGAACATCACGCTCGCCTCGAGGGTCCCGATCGCAAAGCGGTCGCCCTCGCGGAACAGGTGGTCGAACTGCGACCCGTCGGTCCGGCACTCGGCCCCGAAGTTGTAGATTTTTTTCCAGAGCTCCTGAACCGTGGTGACGTAGGCGCCGATGGCGACCCGGCCTCCGAGCTGCGCCTTGAGATATTGAGCGGCCGAGAGGTGGTCGGCGTGGGCGTGCGTCTCGAGATGCCATTCGACCTCGAGCCCGCGCGAACGGACGAAGCCCGCGATCTGGTCGGCAAAGTCGGTCCCGGTGCGCGCCGCCTTCGGATCGAAGTCGAGGACGGAATCGACGATCGCGCACCGCTTGCCGCCCGGCTCCGCGACGACGTACGCGACGCTGGAGGTGGGATGATGGAAAAACGCGCTCACCTCCGGTCTCTGCATGCAGCTCTCCCGTTCTGCCCGTGTCTGCCCCGGTTCCTGCCGCCGCTTCTCGCCGCGCCAGACGGCGCAACGTTAGACCATCAGAGGCGCAAGCGCGACCGCAACCGCAGCCGAGCGCCGCCACGCGGGCTCGCCCTACTCGCCGCTGGTCGGCAGGGTGCTAGATTACCCGTTATGGACGTCGGCGAAATGGAACAGGCCGCGGCACGGGCGAGCCGTCTGCTCAAGGCGCTCGCGAACGAGCATCGCCTGATGATCCTGTGCCATCTCACCAAAGGCGAGCGCTCGGTCGGCGAGCTCGAGCGCCTGATCGGCCTGAGCCAGTCGGCCCTCTCGCAGCATCTCGCCCGCCTGCGCGAGGACGGTCTCGTCCAGACGCGACGCATGGCCCAGACCATCTACTATTCGATCGCGGGCGAAGCCGCGCCGCGAGTGATCGGGCTCCTGTACGACCTCTACTGTGCATCCTACGAGTGCGGCAGCGCGGAGCCGTTGCGGCGAGCGGAGACCGGCGACCGCGCACGCCGCGATTTCGACGCCTGAAGCGCGCGGCCCGGCATCCTTGACAGGTCCGATGGCGGCACGGATCCTCGGGGCCGACCTGGAGGGAGGGACGCGGCGCTTTGGCGTTCCGCCCGGGAAGGAAGGCTGCGATGGCGGTGATCCGTGACCTCCGACTGATCGCGCTCGACTACCGGATGCCCGCGATCGAGGCCTACGGCATGGCACGGGCGCTGACCGCGCACCGGCAGGCGAGCGTGATCGAGCTCGAGACCGACGACGGCGTGGTCGGGATCGGCGAGGCCTGGGGTCCACCCAAGGTCACGGCCGCCTATCTCGACCTCCTGCGCGGCTACTATCTCGGTCGCGAGATCTTCGACCATGAGCCGATCTGGCATGAGATCATCGCCCGCCACTACCACATGGGCGTCCAGAACCAGCTCGTGGCGTGCGTGAGCGGGATCAACGTCGCCGCCTGGGACGCCAAGGGCAAGACGCTGGGCGTGCCCGTCTGCAAGCTCCTGGGCGGCAAGGCGCGCCAGCGTGTGCCGGTGTACGCCTCGGGCGGCTACATCACCAAGGATCCCGAGAACCAGCTCGCCCGGCAGCTCGAGCGCGTCGCAGCGGAGGGCTATCCTGCCTTCAAGATCAAGATCGGCCTGGGGCCGGACAGCGACGCCGAGCGCTGCAAGCTCGCGCGCGAGATCATCGGGCCGCAGGCGCTGCTCCTGGTCGACGTCAACGGCAATTACACGGCCGAGATGGCGCTGGCGAGCATGCGCCGCATCGAGGCCTGCGACGTCCATGTCTACGAGGAGCCGCTGGCGCCCCAGGACTACGATGGTTATCGGCGCCTGGGCGCCAAGGCTCCGATTCCGGTCGCCGCGGGCGAGGCGCACTACACCGTGTTCGACTTCAAGCGCCTGATCGAGACCGGCGGGGTCGACGTGCTGCAACCGGACATCGCGCTCTGCGGCGGGCTCGATCAGGCGCGGGCGATCTGGCAGCTGGGCGCGCTGGCCGGGCTTCGGGTCTCGCCGCACGTCTGGGGCAGTGCCGTGGGCCTGGCAGCGGCGGTCCACTACGTCGCCTCGCTGCCGGCCTATCCGCACACCGACAACGTGCCCTACCCCGCGCTGGTCGAGTACGACATCGGCCGCAACCCTTTGCGCGACGAGCTGCTCGCGATACCTCTGAGGGCCGAGGACGGCCACATCCAGGTGCCCGACGGGCCGGGCCTCGGCATCGAGCTGGATGCGAGCGTGGTCGAGCGCTTCCGCCTCGCTTGAGTGCGGCGCGCGAGCGCGGGCAGGGTGGCCGTTCGCATCACCGCAAGTGCAGGCGTCAGCGTGGTCGAACCTGGCTCGCCCGCGTGCCCGGTCCTCACCGTCACCGACCTGCGCACGCATTTCTTCACCGAGGACGGGGTCGTGCGGGCGGTGGACGGCGTCTCGTTCGAAGTCCGGTCGGGCGAGATGCTGGCGCTCGTGGGCGAATCGGGCTCGGGCAAGTCGGTCACCAGCCTCTCGATCATGCGCCTCCTGGCGCGCACCTCGGGGCGGATCGAGGGCGGCGAGGTCCGGCTGGTCGGGCGCGACGGCCGTAGCCGCGATCTGGTGCGGCTCGAGGACGCCGAGATGCAGGCGGTGCGCGGGCGCGAGATCGCGATGATCTTTCAGGACCCGATGGCGAGCCTGAACCCGGTGTTCACGATCGGCGATCAGATCGCCGAGACGATCGTCTTCCACCGCGGCGCCGGCCGGCGCGAGGCGCGCGCCAGGGCCGAGGACCTCCTCGCCATGGTGGGCATCGCCGATCCCGCGGCGCGCATGCGCGCCTACCCGCACGAGCTCTCGGGCGGCATGCGCCAGCGGGTCATGATCGCGATCGCGCTCTCGTGCGATCCGCTGCTGCTGATCGCGGACGAGCCGACCACGGCGCTCGACGTCACGATCCAGGCCCAGATCCTGGATCTCCTCGAGCGCCTCCGGGCCGAGCGCCAGATGGCGGTCCTGTTCATTACCCACGATCTCGATCTGGTGGCCGAGGTCGCCGCGCGCCTGGTGGTGATGTACGGCGGCCAGGTGGTCGAGGAGGGCGAGACTGCCGAGATCCTCGCCGCACCACGCCACCCCTACACCCGAGCGCTGCTCGAATGCCGCCCGCGCCGGCGAGCCGGCGCCGGGGGCGATGCGCTGCGGCCGATCCCAGGTGCCGCACCGGACCCTCGCCGGGCGCCCGAGGGCTGCCGGTTCCATCCGCGCTGCCGGTTCGCGATCGCTGCCTGCCGCGCGGCCCCGATCCCCCTGCTCGAGGTCGCTCGCGGCCATCGCTCGCGCTGCATCCGCTGGAGAGAGCTCGCATGAGCCTGGCGCCGGCTGGCACCGCGCCGCCGCTGGTCAGCGCGCGGGGCCTGAAGAAGCACTTCCCCATTCGCCAGGGGCTGCTCGCCCGCACCGTGGGCCAGGTGCGCGCGGTGGACGACGTCGACCTGGAGGTGGGGCATCGGGAGATCGTGGGGCTGGTCGGCGAATCGGGCTCCGGCAAGTCCACGGTCGGGCGCGTCCTGCTGCGGCTGATCGAGCCCTCGGCGGGCGAGATCCGGTTCGACGGTCGGGATCTCACGCGCCTGCCGCGCGCGGCCCTGCGCCCGCAGCGCCGCCGCATGCAGATGATCTTCCAGGACCCGTTCGGCAGTCTCAATCCGCGCATGACCGTGGGCGAGGTCGTGGCCGAAGGGCTGCGCACGCACCGGATCGCGACCGGCCGGGCCGCCGAGGAGCGCGCCCGGGCGCTGCTGTTGCGGGTGGGTCTGGGCGCCGACGCGCTCCGGCGCTACCCGCGTGCGTTCTCGGGCGGCCAGCGCCAGCGCATCGCGATCGCGCGCGCGCTCGCGGTCGAGCCGGACTTCCTGGTCGCCGACGAGCCGGTCTCGGCGCTCGACGTCTCGATCCAGGCCGAGGTCCTGAACCTGCTTCTGGAGCTGCAGCGCGAGTTCGGCCTGGCCCTCCTGTTCATCTCGCACGATCTGTCCGTGGTCGAGCTGATCGCGCAGCGGGTGATCGTGATGTACCTCGGCCGGATCATGGAAGTGGGCCCGAGCGAGGCCCTCTTCGGCCAGCCCCACCATCCCTATACGGCGGCCCTTCTGGGCGCGGTGCCGGGCGGGCGGCCCGGCCGGGCCCGGGTCGTGCTCCAGGGCGAGATCCCGAGCCCCGCGCGCCCGCCGTCCGGCTGCGTGTTCCGCACCCGCTGCCCGCACGCGATCGCCGAGTGCGCGCAGGTGATCCCGCCGCTCAGGGCCGTGGGCCCGGGCCACCTCAAGGCGTGCATCCGGGACGACCTCAGGCTCTAGCGGCCTGGTTCTGCCCGGCGCTCGGAAAAGCGCCAGGAAGGTCTTTCCCGCGGCGCCCATTTCTGCCAAGGAAGGAACGCGCAGACCGGTCGGCCACCAGACCGCAATGCAGGAAAGCACCGCATCCGAACGGGCAGCCCATGGCGGGGGAGAAGGGGCAGGTCTTCATCGTCGGCGGCCGGGGCTTCGTCGGCTCGCACATCGTGCGGGCCTTCAGTGATGCCGGCTACGGAGTCAGCGTGTTCGGGCCGCCCATGCCCGAGTCGCGCCTCGAGGATCTGCAGGATCGCATCGTCGAGGTCGAGGGGTCGGTCGAGGATGCGACCGCCGTGCGCGCGGCGCTCGCCCGCTCGCAGGCGCAAAGCGCCATCTTCGCCGCCGCCTACAGCCACGGCAGCGAGGGGCTCCTGCGCGCGGGCGAGGCGGCGGCCGAGCGGGCGCTCGCGGTCAACGTCCTGGGCTTCCGGCATGTCCTCGAGGCGGCGCGCGAGCTGGAGCTTCGCCGCGTGCTGTGGGCGAGCTCGACCGTGGTCTACGGGCCCCCCTCGGATTACGGCGACGATCCGGTGGACGAGCAGGCCCCGCGCCGGCCGCGCAGCTTCTACGGGCTCACCAAGGTCCTGGCCGAGGATGTCGCGCGCTACTATCGCGCCCGCTTCGGCCTCGAGGTCTGCGGCCTGCGGCTGCCGCTGGTCTTCGGCCCCGGCCTCTGGTACCGGGGTGCTGCCGCCAACCTGCGCCGGCTGTTCGCCGAGGCGCGCCCCGGCCACGAGATCACGATCGCGGGTTCGGCCGCCACCTTCGACCTCATGTACGTGAAAGATGCGGCGCAGGCGTTTCTGGCCGCCCACGACTTCCCGGGCGCGCTGCGCGAAGTGTACAACATCAACGGCTTCACGGTGACCTGGCCCGAGATCGTCGCTGCCGTGACCGAACTCGTTCCCGATTGTCGCGTCCACTTCATGCCCGAGCCCGCAGCCATGGGATTCCCCCCGCTCGTCATGCACCGTCAGTTCGAGCACGATGTTGGTTTCCGCCCGAGCTTCGGCCTGCTCGCTGCGGCCGAGGACTACCTCCAGGTGCTCGCGGAGGGCCGGCCATGAGGCGGCGCCCGCCCACCAAGCCCCCCGCGCCGCCGCCGGCGGAGCAGCCGATGATGCGGCGGCGTCTGGCGCTCCTCGGCATCCGGCTGCCCGAGGTCAAGGCGCCCGCCTTTCAGTACGTGCCGGTGGTCGTGCACGGCGGGATCGCCTATGTCAGCGGCCAGCTGCCATGGGTCGGTGGCGAGATCCAGCACGCGGGCAAGGTCGCGGGCGAGGTCTCGATCGAGCAGGCCCAGGAAGCCGCGCGCAACTGCACCCTGCAGGCGCTCGCCTGGCTGAACCAGGCGCTCGCCAGCCTCGACGATATCGAGCGGGTGCTGCGCCTCACGGGCTACGTCGCCTCCAGCCCGGGCTTCAACGAGCAGCCCAAGGTGATCGATGCGGCCTCCGAGATTCTGGTCAAGCTGTTCGGCCAGATGGGTCAGCACGCCCGCGCCGCGATCGGCGTGGCCGAGCTGCCGCGCAACGCGCCGGTCGAGATCGAGTACACCTTCGCCCTCAAGCGCCGCCCGACCAGCCCGCAGCACATGCGCCGGCCGGGCTTCCCCGTGGTGGAGAAGCGCTGATGAGGGCGCCCTCGGCGGGCCAGGAAGGTGGGCGCGACGGGTACGAGCTCGCGCTCATGACCTCGGTCGAGTTCAAGGCCGCGCTCGAGCATGTCCGGCTGGCGCTGCTGCCGGTCGGTGCCACCGAGCAGCACGGGCCGAACCTGGCGCTCTCGACCGACTACGCCGCAGCCCACGCGCTGGCGCGGCGCCTCGCGGCGCGCCTGCACCCGCGCGCCGTGGTCCTGCCGCCGATCCCGTTCGGGCTCTCCTACCACCACACAGGCTTTGCCGGCACGATCACGCTATCGCCCGAAAGCTTCATCGCGGTCTGCATGGACGTGGCGCGCTCGCTCCGGCGCGACGGCCTCCGCCACCTCCTGTTCGTCAACGGCCACAACGGCAACATGGCCGTTCTCAACGTGGTCACGCAGAAGGTCCGCTACGAGCTGGAGATGGAGGCGGCCGTGAGCTTCTACTTCGGCCAGGCGGCGGACCGGGTGAAGGCGCACGGCAAGACGGCGCGCTACGGGCATGCCTGCGAGATCGAGAGTTCCGTGCTCATGGAGCTGGCGCCGGAGCTCGTGCGCGCCGAGGCGTTCGAGCCGGGCGACATGATCGAGACCGGGCTCGAGCACGCGTTCAACCACCAGCCGTTCTTCCACATCGTGCCCGTGCCCTTTCACGAGCAGACCCGGAACGGCGTCTTCGGCGATGCACGTCTGGCCGATCCCGCGATCGGCCGCGATATCGTCGAGACCGCGGTCGAGCGTACCGTGACCTTTGTCGAGAGCTGGCTCGGACGAGCCTAGCAACGCCGGCCAGCTGAGCTGATCGCCGGCCCAGCAGGAACGGAGCTCGGCCGACGATCGTTCTTCGTGCGATCGGTGCGGCGTGGAGGAGCGAAATGCCAGCCAAGTCGAAAGCGCAGCAGAAGGCGGCAGGTGCGGCCCTGGCCGCGAAGCGCGGGCAGCAGAAGGTCGGCGATCTCAAAGGCCCTTCGAAGTCGATGTACGAATCGATGAGCGAGGAAAAGCTCGACGAGATGGCTTCGGCCAAGCGCAAGGGCAAGCCCGAGCACGCCTCGAAGAAGAAGTAAGCCGGCGACCTGGCGCCCATTGGACGCAGTGGCCCTCACCCGAGGTGAAGGTGCCCTGCGAACCGACATCGCGGGCCGGAGATGTCGA
>CAZXYL010000481.1:0-3717 GCA_964644915.1 uncultured Geminicoccaceae bacterium | reverse complement strand
TGGGAGAGCACCCGGCGTCTGCTCGCGAGCTTCCCCGGGCTGCCGGTCTGGGTCGGCGCCGAGCCGCATCTGCGGCGCACCGTGGAGGCGGGCGGCGCGGGCGGGATCTCCGGGCTCGCGAATCTGATCCCGGAGCTGCTGCTGCGCGCCATGCGAGCACCCGCTCCCGGCGATCAGGAGGTCGTGGAGGGGCTCACGGCGAGCGTGCTGCGCCACCCGGTGATCCCGGCGATCAAGGCCCTCGTGGCGGAAGCGCGGCATGAGGCCGAATGGCTGAACGCGCGCCCGCCGCTCCTGCCGCTCCCGGTCGCCGCCCGCGCGGCGCTCCACGACGAATGGTTGCTCCTGAACGATTCTTGTTCTCCTCTGTGAAGCCCTTCACACACGGCGCTCGCCGCCCGCATTAGCCTTCCACCAGAGGCCACCACCGGAGGCTCTCTGAAGGAGGCAGACATGCGACTGATGGTAATCGGACTGCTCGCTCTCTCGTTCACCGTCCTCCTGCCCGATGTCGCCCACGCCGCCTGCCCCGACGGCTACGTGCCGTGCGGCCGCGGCGTGTGCTGTCCGAGGTGATCGGGGCGGCCGGGACACCCCCGCGCCAACAAGCGGAGTGCGAACCATGCTGGGTACCGTCTGGCAGAAACTGAAGGTCGGCGCCACGACCGCGGCCCTGACCGCGGCCGTCGGAGTGCCGGTCTCGTTCATGGGATCGATCTCCCACAATGACGCGCTTGCGCATCTCGGCTGGATCGACGGGGCCGCGGTCGCTGATGCGACCCCGGGTCAGTTCTACATCGTCAAGCCGGACGGCCGGATCCAGGAGCCTCTGTGCTCGATCACCGAGACCGACTTCGCGCCGCTGGAGCGGGTCCGGCCGGGCATCCGCTTCAGGAACCTCTTTGGCCGGTCCCTGCCCGAGACGCTGCGGACGGCAGCGGCCGTCGGCCCGGCGGAGCTGGAGTGGAGCGAGCTGCGCCGGCAGTTCGCGCCGACGAGCTTTCTTCTGTTCCACAACCAGCGCATCCTCGAGGAGCGCGATCTCGACCGGATCGCCAAGGAGGCGCCGGATGAGCTCCATGAGGCGCTGCGGCTGGAGACCTGCGCGCTGGCGGTCGTCGCCGCGCTGAGGGCGGACTTTCACGTCTGCCAGCTGAACGACGTGATCAGGAACGCTCGCGACGATAAGCTTCTGGCCGTGGACTTCGCCTCGCTCTGCCTGTCCAGCGAGACCAATCCGGAGCCGCGGAGGCTTCCCGAGCCCGCCGGGCGCTCGCTGTGGGCCGGCGCCAAGCAGACGCTCGATCTGATCGACGCGGCGCCGCTCTGAAGCCGGCGCATGCTTCAGCGCATCGCAAGTTCAGGCTCGAGCTGCTGCGTGAACAGGATCTGACCGCCCAGGTCCTTGAGCGCCACGGTCATGACCTCGCTCTCGGCGTCGATGTCGACCTGGCCGAAGAACTGGAGGCCGGCGGACGGCGGCAGGTTGGCCTGACCTTCCGGCGGCGCCTTCTGGAAGACGACCTCGGGGCCGAAGGTGGCATCGAGCGGGTTGGGGCCGAAGCTGCCGGCGTTGAGCGGGCCCGAGACGAACTCCCAGAACGGTGCGAAGTCCTGATAGCGCGCCCGGTTCGGGTGGTAGTGATGGGCCGCGGTGTAGTGCACGTCCGCGGTCAGCCAGACGACGTTCCTGACGTGGTTGCGGTGGATGAAGGTGAGGAGCTCGGCGATCTCGAGCTCGCGTCCGCGCGGCGGGCCGTCGTCGCCCTGGGCCACGGCCTCGGACCCGCGCTGCTCCTGGAAGTCGTCCCACACGATCAGGCCGAGCGGCATGTCGGCAGCGATCACCTTCCAGGTCGCCTCCGAGGCGAGCAGCGCCTGCTTCAGCCAGTGCATCTGCAGCACGCCCAGGATGCGCGCCTCGGGCGCCAGCTCGGTCTCCAGCCCGTCGGTATTCGGGCCGCGATAGGCGCGCATGTCGATCCGGAAGACCTCGAGCGAGGGGCCCCAGCGGAAGCTCGTGTAGATGCGATCGCGCTCGAGGGGATGCCGGCGCACCGGCATGTACTCGGTGAACGCGCGCATGCCGCGGGCGGCGAGGAGTGCGACGCTGCCTTCCTTGTAGCGCTCGTCGTGATCGAGACGCTTCTCCCAGTACCAGTTGTTGGTGACCTCGTGATCGTCCCATTGTGCCAGCATCGGCACCTCGGCGTTGAACCGCCGCAGGTGCTCGTCCATGAGGTTGTAGGCGTAGTTGGCGCGGAACTCGGCCAGGCTCTCGGCGACCTTGCTCTTCGCCTCGGTCGTGAGGTTCTTCCAGACGCCTTCGGGGAGCTGCACCTCCGGGGCGATCGGGCCGTCGGCGTAGATCGTATCGCCCGAGTGGATGAAGAAGTCGGGCCCCGCCTGCCGCATCTGCTCGTAGATCTTCATGCCGCCGAAGTCGGGGTTGATGCCCCAGCCCTGCCCCGCGGTGTCGCCGGACCAGACGAAGCGGAGGTTGCGCCGGCCCGGGGGCGGCGTCGTGAAGCTGCCGGTCACAGGCGCGCTCACCAGCCCCAAGTCCGCGAGGTCGACCATGGTCACGCGATAGAAGATGCGCTGGCCCGGCGGCAGACCGGCGAGGTCGAGCCTGGCGGTGAAATCCGTATCCTCGAGCGCCGCCGGACCGGACAGCTCGCGGGCGTTTGTGAAGCTCTCGGTCGTGGCCCACTCGACCATCATGCGCGCCGGCCGGTCGGACGCGGCCCAGAGGATCGCCCGATCGCCCAGAAGATCGCCCGTCTGCACCCCGTAGGGTAGCGCCGGCCGCATGCGGTCGCTGGTCACGACGGCGGGTGATCTGCCCTGGGCGAAACCGCGCCCGGTGAGACCCGCGGCCACGACACTACCGCCGGCGAGCGTAGCACTCCGGATGAACGAGCGGCGTGAGAGCTGCAGAAGCCTGGGACGTCGGCGGGCCATGTGGTCTCCCCAACGCCGTGAGGGTGCCGCCGGCAGGCCGCTGGACGCCACCAAGAGCTTGATCGCGGCAGATCGAGCGATTAAATGAATGCGATTGTGACAGTTCAATGACAAGACGGATTCGCCTCATGCACCGCATCGCGCCAGTAGCCGCCTTGGCGACGGCTCTGTTCCTCGTTTCCACCGGACACGCCTGGGCTTATCTCGATCCTGGCATGGGCAGCATGCTGTTGCAGGGGCTCATCGCCGGCATCGCCGCGGTCTCGGTAGTGGGCGGCCGCTACTGGTACAAGATCAAAAGCCTGATTTCGGGCAAGCGGCAGCCGCAACCGGAATCGCCGCCGGACACGCCCGAGCGTTGACCTCAGCCACGCTCGAGGCTCCGGCCGGGGCGGCGGACTTCGCCCTGCCGGGCTCATACCGCGACCCGTCCGGCCACGTCTTCATCCGGCGCGGGTGCGTTTTCCGCACGGTCATGGACCGCGCCGCCCCCGCCTACGAGTTCGTTCGCGATCGGGGGCTTCTGACGGACCTCGCGGCCCGGGGCAAGCTCGTCGAGAGCACCGAGGTCGATCCCGCGGGCGTGGATCTCGCGATGCCGGGCGTGCGCTACGTGCTCGAGCATCCGGTGCTGCCCTACGTCTCCTTCCCTTACGAGTGGTCGTTCGCCTCGCTGAAAGCCGCGGCCCTGCACCATCTCGACCTGCACATCGAGCTGCTCGGGCGCGGCGCCACGCTGTCGGATGCCAGCGC
>CAZXYL010000480.1:0-2044 GCA_964644915.1 uncultured Geminicoccaceae bacterium | reverse complement strand
GCGGGCCCGAACGGTGGCGAGAACCTCCTGCCGGGCGAGGTCAGCTTCGTGCGCGATCTCGGCGCCAGCGTCGAGATCACGGTCCGCTGCGGCGAGCAGCAGGTGCTCGCGGTGACCTGCCGGCGCGACCGGCCGGGCGAGCGGATCGGCGATCCGGTCGCGGTCGAGCTGCCGGCGGCCGCCTGCGTGGTGCTGCCGTCATGACCCAGCCCGCCCCCGCTCCCGAGGCCCTCGCTCTGCGCGAGGCACCGGCTGGGGAACGGCCCGCCTTCGAGGGCCTGCGCAGGCACGCGCCCCTGATCTATCCGGCCGTGATGCTGTGCGTGTTCTTCGTCGTGCCGTTCGCGATCATGCTCGCGGTGAGCTTCTTCCACCGGGTCGAGGGCGCGTTCTTCGAGCCGGCGTTCGAGCTCGCGAACTACGCCCGCTTCATCACGCCGTTCTTCGGCGGAGCGCTCGCCTTCTCGCTCTATATCTCGGCGCTCGCCGGCGCGATCGTGATCTGCGTCGCCTTCCCGTTCACCTATTTCCTCACCCGCATGCGGCGGCGCTCGCAGGTGCATTTCCTGGTCTTCATCCTGGCCGTGCTGTCGCTCTCCGAGGTCATCATCGGCTTCTCCTGGTCGACCCTGCTCTCGCGCACGGCCGGGATCTCGAACCTGCTCTACTTCGCCGGCCTGATGGAGCAGCCGACGTCCTGGACGCCGGGTTTCGGCGCGCTCCTGGTCGGCCTCTGCTATCTCGGCTTCCCCTACGCGGTGCTGGTGCTCTACCCGGCGCTCTCCCGGCTCGACCCGGACCTGCCCGAGGCTTCGCGCATGCTCGGCGCCTCGCCCTTGCGCACCTTCTTCTCCGTGGTCGTCCCGGTGCTGCGCAACTCACTCGTCGGCGCCATGATCATGGTGTTCGTGTTCAACCTGGGCGCCTTCCTGCTGCCGCAGGTGCTGGGCCGCCCGGAGCACTGGACGCTCTCGGTCCTGATCACCGATCAGGCGATCTTCCAGTCCAACATCCCGTTCGCCGCCGCCATGGCGATTTTCCTGATGCTGGTGAGCTTGGCCCTGGTCGGCCTCACGCTCATCCTCGGCCAGCGGAGGACCGTCCCATGACCAACGCCGGGCGCAACCTCTTCATCGGCCTCGTGCTGCTGTTCATGGCGGCCCCGCTCCTGGTCGTGGCCGGCGTCTCGCTCAACGTCGAGCGGCAGCTCATCTTCCCGCCGCGCGGGATCTCGTTCGCCTGGTACGGCGAGCTGTTCATGCAGCCCGACTGGCTGAACGCGGTCAAGAACAGCCTGATCATCGCCATCTTCTCGGCGGCGCTCGCGGTCTCGATCGCCTTCCCGCTGGCGTATTTCATGTGGCGGCACCGGGTCTGGTACGCCCGCGCCTTCTTCGCGCTGGGTCTGGCCCCGTTCACGCTGCCGCCGGTGATCACGGCCCTCGGCTTCCTCGTGTTCTGGGTCAGCACCGGCTTCTACGGCCAGATGCCCGCAACCCTGATCTCGCACGCGATCTTCTTCGTCACCCTGCCGCTGGTGACGATCTCGCTCGGCTTCGAATCGATCGACCGGCAGCTGATCGAGGCCTCGCAGGTGATGGGGGCGGACGATCGCACGGTGTTTCGCACCGTGATCCTGCCGCTGGTCCGGCCGTATCTGATCTCGGGCTACGCCTTCGCCTTCGTGCTCAGCCTGAACGAGTACATCATCGCCTACATGGTGGCGGGCTTCACGGTCGAGACCCTGCCGATCAAGATCTTCAACAGCCTGCGCTACGGCTACACGCCGGTGATGGCGTCGGTCGCGGTCATGTTCGTGCTGGTCGCGATCCTGGTCTTCGGCCTGATCGCCCGCTTCGGCGACCTGCCGAAGCTGCTCGGCGCCTGGTCGAGCAAGGACAACTGAGCGTTCTCTCCCGGTCACGCTCGGCCGATCAGGACGAACGCAGAAAAAAGGAATCATCAGGATGAGGCGGATATCTCGAAGTCATTTCGATCGGTGGCGTGATGCGATGGCGCTCCTGCTTGCGATCGCGCTCGGTGC
>CAZXYL010000479.1:0-1671 GCA_964644915.1 uncultured Geminicoccaceae bacterium | reverse complement strand
GAACCGCCACATCGCACCACGACCTCGCATGGACGGGCGCCCGACCTGTCGCCTGCACCGCTCGCGCCGGGTCACGGCCGGGTGATCCGGCAGGAGCGCGCGATGACTCGCACCCGGGCCTACCTATTATAATGCCAGCGCGCTCGGACCGCGGAAGATCGGGAGATCATTGATGCTGCGCTATCTGCTCGCCGTCGCATGCGCGCTGCTGGTCAATCAGGCCGTCGCGAGGGACTGGGACGCGACCCTGGCCGAGGCCGAGGGTCAGAGCGTGTACTGGAACGCCTGGGGCGGCGATCCCCAGGTCAACGCCTATATCGCCTGGGTGGGCGGGCAGGTGTCCGATCGCTATGGCGTCGAGCTGGTGCACGTCAAGCTCACCGACACGGCGGAAGCGGTGGCGCGGGTGGTCGCAGAGAAGGCGGCAGGCCGCACCCAGGGCGGCTCGGTCGACCTGATCTGGATCAACGGCGAGAATTTCGCCGCGATGAAGGAGCAGGACCTGCTGTTGGGCCCGTTTGCCGAGGATCTGCCGAACTTCCGGCTGGTCGATACCGAAGGCAAGCCCACGACGCTGATCGATTTCACCGTGCCGACCGATGGCTACGAGGCGCCGTGGGGCATGGCGCAGTTCGTGTTCATCCATGACACCGAGCGCGTCGACGAGCCGCCGCGCTCGATCCCGGCGCTGCTGGAGTGGGCGAGGGCCAACCCCGGCCGCTTCACCTATCCGGCGCCGCCGGACTTCATCGGCACGACCTTCTTGAAGCACGTGCTGCTGGAGCTCGTGGACGATGAGGCCGTCCTGCAGCGGCCGGTGGCCGATGCGGACTTCGAGGCGGTCACCGCGCCGCTGTGGGAGTGGCTCGAGGAGATCCGGCCGCATCTGTGGCGGCAGGGCGCCAATTTCCCGACCTCCGGCCCGGCGCTGCACCAGCTCCTGGACGATGCCGAGGTCGACTTCTCGATGGCGTTCAATCCGGCCGAGGCCTCGGCTGCGATCCATGCCGGCCGGCTGCCCGAGACGGTGCGCAGCTTCATCCTCGAGGACGGCACCATCGGCAACACGCATTTCGTCGCCATCCCCTTCAACGCCGCGCACCAGGCGGGTGCCATGGTCGTGGCCGACTTCCTGCTGTCGCCGCAAGCGCAGGCGAGAAAGCAGGACGCCACGGTCTGGGGCGACGGCACGGTGCTCGATCTCGATGCGCTGGACCCCGCCGACCGCGAGCGGTTCGCCGAGCTGCCGCGCGGCATCGCCACCTTGCCGCCCGAGGAGCTGGAGCCGGTGCGGCTCGAGCCGCACCCGTCCTGGATGAGCGCGATCGAGGACGAGTGGCTGCGGCGCTTCAGCAGCTGAGCCGCGTTCTTGCTCCGCTATTTTCCGGCGGTCACGCTGGCGCTGTTCCTGGGGCCGGTAGCCGCGGGCATCATCGGCACCCTGCTGCCCGCCTTCGGCTGGCTGCCCGCGCTCGGCGGCGAGAGCTTCTCGCTCGAGCCCTGGCGACGCCTGAGCGAGGCGCCGGGCCTGGCGGCGGCGCTTCGCCTGACGCTCACGAGCGGCTTTCTGGCGACCGCGATCTCGCTCGGCCTGACCGTGCTGGTCTTCGCCGCGGGCCACGGCACGCCCGCCTTCGTCTGGGCCAAGCGCGCCATGACGCCGCTTCTGGC
>CAZXYL010000478.1:0-2331 GCA_964644915.1 uncultured Geminicoccaceae bacterium | reverse complement strand
CCGATGGTCTCGGCCACGCCTGCGTACTGGTGATACTCGTCCATGCGGTCGCGGTTCATGGCGAGCCGGATGTTGCTGACCCGGCTGAAGCCGACGTTCTGCCCGGTCTCCTGCTCGAGCTCCTGGTAGAACCGGACCGAGTACTTGTGGATCTGGCCGACCGAGTAGCTCATGTTGAACAGCGGCAGCAGGCCCGCGGCGTGCCAGGTCGAGCCCGAGGTCAGCTCCTTGCGCTCGAGCAGCACCACGTCCGACCAGCCCTTTCTGGCCAGGTGATAGAGGGTCGAGACGCCGACCACGCCGCCGCCGATCACCACCACCCGGGCATGTGATTTCATCGCCTGCCTCCCCAACGCGGGCGCCATCCTGCGCGCTCGCTTCGCCGGACGCGCACGCGGCTGTAGCAAACACCGGCATTCTAGAGTCGAGATCGCGCGACCGAAACTTGCGGATATCGGCCACGTCGCCCGGCATGGGACCGCACTCGGGTTGATACCGGGTTGTCAAGCCCTGCGGGTGGCCTAAGGTCGGGAGCGACACCGCATCGCCGATCCGTCGAGATCCGAGGCGGCAGCAACGGGAGGCTCACTGAGCAGCAAGGGAGGCCGAGGGATGAGCAAGCGAGAGCGCGGGTTGCGGGAGCTGTACCACGCCGATGCGGAGCGGGCGGATCGCCTGGTGTTCGGTCGGGTGGCGAAGCCCAACCGGCGCGGCTTTCTGCACGGCGCCGGCCTCGCGGCGATGAGCGCCGCGGTGGGCGCGGCGATTCCGTTCCACGATCGCATGCCGGCCGGGCTGATCCCGGTGGCGCTGGCCCAGGACACGGATCTGGTGATCGAGGGCAAGGAGGGGCTGATCCTGCGCAACGATCGCCCGCTCAACATGGAAACGCCGCCACACCTGCTCGATGACGAGGTGACGCCTAGCCACCTGCACTTCGTCCGCAACAACGGCACGCTGCCGGAGCCGATCGACCCGGCCGGGTGGCGCCTCAAGATCGAGGGCGAGGTCGAGAACGAGCTCGAGCTCGGTCTCGAGCAGCTGATGCGCGAGTTCGAGCCGGTGACCCTGCGCCTGCAGCTCGAGTGCGGCGGCAACGGCCGGGCCGGCTTCGACCCCAGTCCGCGCGGCAATCAGTGGGAGATCGGCGCCGTCGGCTGCGCCGAATGGACCGGCGTGCGCCTGGCCGACGTGCTCGAGCGCGCCGGGCTCAGGCCGTCGGCGGTCTACACCGGCCATTACAGCTACGACGAGCATCTCTCGGGCGAGCCCGGCCGCGATGCGCTCTCGCGCGGCGGGCCGATCGCCAAGATGACCGAGCCGCACACCATCATCGCGTATCGGATGAACGGTGAGGACATCCCGCCTTTCCACGGCTACCCGGCCCGCATCGTGGCCCCCGGCTGGCCGGGCTCGGTTTCGCAAAAGTGGCTGACCCGGATCTGGGTCCGCGATCAGGAGCACGACGGCGCCGGCATGACCGGCCTGTCCTACCGCATGCCGCGCTACCCGGTCGCCCCTGGCGCCGAGGTGCCGGAGGAGGACATGGTGGTGATGGAGAGCATGCCGGTGAAGTCGGTGATCACGCGGCCGGAGAGCATGGCCGAGGTCGCCACGGGCGAGCCCTTGGAGGTGCGCGGGCACGCCTGGGCCGGCGATCACGACGTGGCCGAGATGCACGTCTCGATCGACTTCGGCGTCACCTGGATGCCGGCCGAGCTGGCCCCGCCCGCCAACAAATACGCCTGGCAGCGCTGGCGCGCCGACCTGACCGTGCCGCAGGCGGGCTACTACGAGATCTGGTCGCGCGCGACCGACGGTCAGGGCGTGACGCAGCCGATGGTCGTGCCGGGCTGGAACCCGCGCGGCTACGGCAACAACAGCTGCCACCGCATCGCGGTCATGGCGGTCTAGCCCATGCGGGCAAGGCGGCCCGTCCTCGGGGGCGCGATCGGCGGGGCCGCGGCCATCGTCGTCGCGGCTTCCTTCCTGCTCGCCCCGGCCGTGGCGGACGAGGATTTCGGCGGGCTGCCGGAGGGGGAGGGGCAGGAGCTGGTGTTCTACGCCTGCACGGGTTGCCACTCGCTCATGATCATCCAGCAGCAGGACTTCAGCCGCCGCGTCTGGTCGGAAGTCCTCGACTGGATGGTCGAGCAGCAGGGGATGGCCGAACTCCCGCCCGAAGACGAGGCCGTCATCCTCGACTACCTGGTCGAGCACTACGGCTACGAGGCGTGAGCCAGAGGCGCCCACGATGCCGCGCCGGTGGCCGTCGCCCGAGGCTCAGTTGCCGAACAGGCCCTTGATCGCGCGCGCGATGCCGTCGACCGC
>CAZXYL010000477.1:0-1689 GCA_964644915.1 uncultured Geminicoccaceae bacterium | reverse complement strand
TCGAAGGTCGCCGGATCGCGCAGCGCCTCGGCGGCAACGGCGGACAGCCGCAGGCCGACGCCGAACGGCCGCCCCGGCGCCACCTGCCGTCGCACCGCGACCAGATGCGTCTCCAGATTCGCCATCACCTCCGGCCAGGTCTCGCCGGGGTGGATGTTGGTGCAGTAGGTGAGGTGGCCGAGCTGCGGGGCGGTCGGCAGGATCATGGCGCCTGCACCCGGTCCTTCAGCCAGGCGATCGCGCCCAGCATCACCGGCTCGTCGATTGCGTGCACCTCGATCCCGCGCCCGATCCCCGCGAGCAGGGTCACGGTGAGCTCGCCGCCCAGATGCTCGCGGAACTCGCGCAGACCCTCGATCACGGCGAGCTTGCCGTTGGGGCGGCTGGTCTCGAGGGCGGCGTGCCACAGACGGAAGCCCAGGTGCTCGAGCAGGGCGCAGATCCGCTCCTCCTCACCGGGCGCCAGCAGCCCCTGGAGCACCGAGTAGCGCGCGTCCAGCGCGATCCCGATCGCCACCGCCTCGCCGTGGCGCAGGTGATGGCGCGTCAGCGTCTCGAGCTTGTGCGCCGACCAGTGGCCGAAATCCAGAGGCCGCGCGCTGCCGGTCTCGAACGGATCGCCGCCGTGCGCGATCTGGCGCATGTGCAGCTCGGCGCAGCGCCGGATCAGCCGGGCCATCGCGGCGCGCTCGAAGGTGATCAGGCGGTCCGCGCTGCGTTCCAGCCAGACGAAGAACTCACCGTCACGGATCAGGGCGACTTTGACCGCTTCCGCCATGCCGGCGATCTTGTCCCGGGGCGAGAGCGGCGTGATCAGATCGAGATCGTTCAGCACCGCGAACGGCGGCGCGAAGGTGCCGACGAAGTTCTTGGCGCCGTAGATGTTGACGCCGTTCTTGACACCGACGCCGGAATCGGCCTGGGCGAGCACGGTGGTCGGGACCCGGATCAGGCGGACGCCCCGGTGCGTGGTCGCCGCGACCAGGCCCACGGCGTCGAGCACCGCGCCGCCCCCGATCGCGATCACATAAGAGTGCCGGTCGATCCGGTGCTCGGCCACCTGCGCCTGCATCTGCTCGACGAAGTAGAGCTCGTTCTTGATCCGCTCGCCACCGGGCACCGCAAGCGGCTCGGCCACGAGCTCCATGCGGTCCGCGTGCGCGCGCGCATAAGCCGTGATCTGCTCGCCGAACCCGGGCATGGCCTGGAGCATGCCGTCGTCCACGAACACCAGGCAGCGGTGCCGCCGCGCCGGCTCGAGCCGCGCCACCACGTCGGCGAGGAGCGGATTGCCGGGGCTGAACAGTCGCTCGGTGAAGCAGACGGGATACTCGTAGGCGACGCTGAACCGCTGCAGCTGCACGGCGTCGCGGCTCGGATCCCCGCCGGCCTGCTCGACTTTCGAGGTGCTCTCCATGTCGTGTCCCTTTGGGCTCCAACTCGCTCGGTTGGATTGCCGATGCCTCCGGGTGCGCCGTGCATCCCGCGATCACACGCAAGATCTACCCCAGCGGCGAGCCTAGCCCACCACCTTCGGAGCAGCGCTGCTCCAGGATAGCCAAAAATGGGCCCGCGCCATCGGAAAAAACAGTCGGCGCCCCGCACGCGCGGCGCCCCTTGTCAGCCATGGCCGCGATCGCACATCATGCTGCACCCGATGCCGACCTCCGTCGGAGCTGGTCCGATGCG
>CAZXYL010000476.1:0-1795 GCA_964644915.1 uncultured Geminicoccaceae bacterium | reverse complement strand
CTGGCCTCGGTCTGCCCCTCCTGCTTGGGCACGACGATCGAGACGCAGCCCTTGGGCCCGACCACGTCCTTCACGAAATAGGCGACCTCGCTCATCATCGGCCCCCAGCCGGCCTCGTACCAGCCGACCGAGCCGTCGTCGAAGACGACGTGCAGGTGGCCGTAGTTCTGGACCCGGGTCTCGTCGGAGAGCTTGGCGCCGATGCCGTGCACGCGCACCGGCTTGGCGCGTGTGAGCTGGCACATGATGTCGACGTAGTGCACGCCGCAGTCGACGATGGGCGTGAGCGATTCCATCAGGTTCTTGTGCCAGTTCCAGGCCGGGCCTGAGGACTGCTGGTTGAGGTTCATGCGCATGACCAGCGGCTTGCCCAGCGTGCGCCCGACCTCGACCAGCTTCGCCCAGGAGGGGTGGTGGCGCAGGATGTAGCCGAGCACGAGCTTGCGCTTCTTCTCCCTCGCCTTCTCCACCACCCGGAGCGCATCCTCGTCGGTGGTCGCGATCGGCTTCTCCATGAACACGTGGCAGCCCGCGTCCATGGCGCGCAGCGCGTAGTCGGCATGCGTGTTCGGCCAGGTGTTGATCGAGACCGCATCGGGCCGCATCTCGCGCAGCGCCTCGTCGAAGTCGTCGAAGCGCGGGCAGTCGTCGAACTCGGCCGGGAGATCCTGCCGGCTCCTCATGGTCCGGCTCATGAAGCCCGCGAGCTCGAAGCCGTCCAGCGTATGGTACGCCCTGGCGTGCGAGAGGCCCATGTTGCCCACGCCGACCACCAGAACCCTGACCCTGTCGCCCATCGCCCGCCTCCCTCGTGCCTGTGCCTCGTCGGCGCCGAACGCGCGCCCGGATTGGGCGGCGATGTTAGCGCGCCGCGCGGGCCTTGGGAACGGGTCGACCTCGGTGCCGGCGGGGCTCCCCGCCAGCGGTCAGGCGACCGCCGCCTGGCTGTGCGTCATGGCGGCTGACGCCGTCGCCTCCTGCGCCTCGGGGTCCTTCAGCACGTAACCACGGCCCCAGACCGTCTCGATGTAGTGCGACCCCGCCGTCGCGGTGGCGATCTTCTTGCGCAGCTTGCAGATGAAGACGTCGATGATCTTGAGCTCGGGCTCGTCGATCCCGCCGTACAGGTGGTCGAGGAACATCTCCTTGGTGAGCGTCGTCCCCTTGCGCAGGGACAACAGCTCGAGGATGCTGTACTCCTTGCCCGTGACGTGCAGCCGACGGCCCTCGACCTCCACCGAGCGGGTGTCCAGATTGACCACCAGCTTCCCGGTCTTGATCACGGATTCGGAGTGCCCCTTGGAGCGGCGCACGATGGCGTGGATGCGCGCGATCAGCTCGCTCTTGTGGAAGGGCTTGGTCAGATAGTCGTCCGCGCCGGTGGTCAGCCCGCGCACCTTGTCGTCGATCTCGTTGACGCCGGAGAGGATCAAGACCGGCGTGCGGACCTTCGCGGTACGCAGCCGCCGGACCACATCGAACCCCTCCATGTCCGGCAGGCGCAGGTCGAGCACCACGATATCGAAGTCGTAGTGCTTCGCGAGGTCGATCGCGTCCTCACCGGTTTCGGCCGGCTCACTGATGATTCCCTCGCTCTTCAAGGCCGCATCGATCAGCTTTGCCGAGACCGGATCGTCTTCTACAACCAGCGCTCGCATACTCCTGCTCCTTTATCCCCTTTTAGGGCCGAGGCCTTTGCGGCGCTGTAACCCTAAGAGGTTTTTCCTTAAGACAGTGTTAATCCAGGTTGTGTTTCCTGTCGCGGTTGCGGGGGGCGTCCTCCGCCATCACGCAT
>CAZXYL010000475.1:0-1641 GCA_964644915.1 uncultured Geminicoccaceae bacterium | reverse complement strand
CGCCCGGCTCCGCGCGATCGGCCGGCTCATCAGCGGGCTTGCCCGGTTTCAGTCGCCGCCGGAAAAATAGCGCATCCTGAAGCGTATCGCGTGTCGCCCGCCGTCGTCGATGGCGAACGCCGCCTCCTCGAACCGCGGTGGCCCGAAGCGCATCGGCGCGTCGTTGCTGAAGCCGATGCCTTCGCGTGGCCGGCCGAACACGTCACGATCGATCTCGCCGTCCTCGTTCTCGTCGTGAAAGGCCTGCACCGCATAAGTGCCGGGCGGGATGTCGCGGATCGTCAGCGCAACCTCGCCGACCGAGGCGGGCGCGCGCGCGGCCTGCGGGCAGTTGTCGCCCAGAAAGGTCTCCGCCGTGCAGACGGCAACGAGGATGCGACCGCGATCGCTGCGGATACCCTCGACCGTCACCTCCAGCTCGGCGCCCGCTGCCGCCCCGGCGCCGAGAAGGAGCGCCACCGCCATCGCAACCGCGCTCGTTCTCGCTTGCGTCCTGGTCATCGTGGCTAAGTGGTCCGGCGGCCGGCGGTGGTCCATAGCCGAACGGATCGGCAATTGCGAGGCGAATCGCCCGCTGTCCGGCTCAGAACATTGCAGCACCGCCGTTCGGGCTGACGCACTGCCCGGTCATAAAGGTAGCGCCGGGGCCGGCCAGAAAGACGGCAGCACTCGCGATCTCCCCCGGCCGGCCGATCCGCCCGAGCGGGTTCTGCGCTTCCCTGGCGAGCGTCTCGGGCGAGGTGGACCCGGGCCCCAGCATGGCGGTGTCGGTCGGGCCGGGCGCAATGGCATTGACCAGGATCTTCGGCGCGAACTCGCGCGCCCAGGAGCGGGTCATGGACAGAACGCCGCCTTTGGAGGCGCAATAGACCGAGCAGTTCTCGCGGCCGAGGTAGGCGAGCTCGGAAGCGATGTTGATGACCCGGCCCTCGCCCTGCCGGCTCATGACGCGCAGCGCCTCGCGCCCGACCAGGAACGCGCCGCGCAGGTTGACCCCGATCAGCCGGTCGAAGTCCTCGGCCGTGGTCTCGAGCAGCGGCTTCTCGATCAGGATGCCGGCATTGTTGACCAGGAGGTCGAGGCCGCCGCACCGGCCGAGCACGGTCTCGAACAGCGAGAGCACCTGGGCCTCGAAGGCCACATCCGCGCGTACGGCGAAAGCCTGGCCGCCCGCAGCTCCGATCTCGGCGACGAGCCCTCGATCGTCTCCTGCGGCGTGCGGTCTGCTATCGCCACCTGGGCGCCGTCGGCCGCGAAGGCAACGGCGATCGCCCGGCCGATTCCGCTTGCCCCGCCGGTCACCAGCGCTCGCTTGCCCTCCAGGCTTCGCGTCACGCCATCATCTCGCCGCGGTCGACGTTGTAGGCCTGCCCGGTCACGCTCGCCGCGTGCTCCGAGGCGAGGAAGAGATAAAGGCCCGCCACGTCCTCCGGCTCCATCAGGCCCGGCAGCGCCTGCGCCGCCAGGATGTCGCCCAGCATAGCCTCCTCGCTCACGCCGGCCCGGGCCGAGAGCTCTCCGAGCGAGCGCAGCGCCGCTCGCGTCCTGACCCAGCCGGGGCAGACGGCATTCACGCGGATGCCCCTGGGCCCGAGCTCCTTCGCGAGCGTGCGCATGAAGCCGATGTTGGCGTGCTTGGAG
>CAZXYL010000474.1:0-2126 GCA_964644915.1 uncultured Geminicoccaceae bacterium | reverse complement strand
CTCGGCGACATGCTGGAGCTGGGCGAGCGGGCACCCGCGCTGCACGCCGCGCTCGCGGAGCCGATCGCGGCCATGGGCGTCGATCGGGTCTTCACCGCCGGCCCGCTGATGCGGCATCTTCACGACGCGCTGCCGCCCGCGCGGCGCGCCGCCCATGCCGAGAGCGCCAGGCGGCTCTGGCCCGCGATCGCGGCCGAGCTCCGCCCCGGCGACACCTTGCTGGTCAAGGGCTCGCTCGGCAGCCGCATGGGCGTGATCGTCGAGGCACTGCTCGCGGCGGCCGCGGCCGGTGCTCAGCTCGAGCCGGCCGATGGCCGGGAGGCCTGACCCTTACCATGCTGTTCAACCTGCTCTATCCGCTCGCGGATCAGTTCAGCCCGTTCAACCTGTTCCGGTACCTCACCTTCCGGACCGGCGGGGCGGTCCTCACCGCGCTCGTGATCAGCTTCGTGGTCGGCCCGGCCCTGATCCGCTGGCTGCGGGTGCAGCAGGGGCACGGCCAGCCGATCCGCGAGGACGGCCCGGCCTCGCACCTGGTGCGCAAGAAGGGCACGCCGACCATGGGCGGCATGCTCATCCTCATGGCGCTGACGCTGGCGACGCTGCTCTGGGCGGACCTCACCAACGGCTACGTCTGGATCGTGCTCCTGATCACGCTCGGCTTCGGCGGCATCGGCTTCGCCGACGACTACCTCAAGCTCACCCGCCGCTCGAGCGGCGGCCTGCCGGCCCGGGCCAAGCTCGCCGGCCAGTTCGCGATCGCGCTCCTGGCCGCGATCCTGATCACCTGGGCCACCCGCGACCCGCTCGCGACCGGCCTCGCCATGCCCTTCTTCAAGGACCTGCTGGTACCGCTCGGCGTCTTCTTCTTCCCGTTCGCCGCGCTGGTCATGGTCGGCTCCTCGAACGCGGTGAACCTCACCGACGGCCTGGACGGGCTCGCCATCGTGCCGACCATGATCGTCGCGTCGTGTTTCGCGCTCATCGCCTATCTGGTCGGCAACGCGATCTTCGCGAACTACCTGGGCATTCCCTTCGTGCCCGGCTCGGGCGAGCTCGCCGTCTTCTGCGGTGCCCTGGTCGGCGCCTCGCTCGGCTTCCTCTGGTTCAACGCCCCGCCCGCGATGGTCTTCATGGGCGATACCGGCTCGCTCTCGGCCGGCGGCGCCCTGGGCGCGGTCGCGGTGATCACCAAGCACGAGCTGGTGCTGATCGTGATCGGCGGCCTGTTCGTGCTCGAGACGGTGTCAGTGATCGTTCAGGTGGCCTCGTTCAAGCTCACCGGCCGACGTGTGTTCCGCATGGCTCCCCTGCATCATCACTTCGAGCAGAAGGGCTGGGAGGAACCCACGATCGTGATCCGCTTCTGGATCATCGCGATGATCCTGGCGCTGGTCGGCCTTTCCACGCTGAAATTGCGGTGAGCTGAACATGATCCCCGTCATCACCATGCAGGACCGGACCGCGGCCGTGCTCGGCCTCGGCCGCACCGGCCGTTCCGCCGCCCGGGCGCTCGCCGAGGGCGGCGCGCGCGTCTGGGCCTGGGACGACAACGAAGCGCGCCGGCGCGAGGCGGCCGCCGCCGGTATCGCCATCGTCGATCTGAGCGTGTGCAACTGGCAGCGCGTCGACCGGCTGGTGCTCAGCCCCGGCATCCCGCTGCGCCATCCGCGCCCGCACCGGCTGGTGCGCGCCGCCCGCGCGGCCGGCGTGCCGGTCACCGGCGACGTCGAACTGCTGGTGGAGAACCAGCCGGACCGGCGCATTCTCGGCATCACCGGGACCAACGGCAAGTCGACCGCCACCGCGCTCGCGACCGAGCTGTTGCGCGCGGGTGGCATTGGCGCGCAACTCGGCGGTAATATCGGGTTGCCAGTACTAGATCTATTGCCTAAACCGGTCGAAGACATCTATGTCTTGGAGTTGTCATCGTACCAGCTCGAGCTGACCGAGCAGCTCGCCTGCAGCGTGGCAGTGATCTTGAACGTGAGCGCGGACCACCTCGACCGGCATGGCGGCATGAGTGGGTACATCCGGGCCAAGCGGCGCATCCTGCGCAACCAGCGGGCGAGCGATTGGGCGATCGTCGGCGTCGACGACGACCACGGCCGGGCGCTCCTGGAGTC
>CAZXYL010000473.1:0-11900 GCA_964644915.1 uncultured Geminicoccaceae bacterium | reverse complement strand
ATCGCCGACCAGGAACGCGACCTCGTCGTCGCTGAGCTTGACGATCTGGGCGTGCTCCATCGCGAGGCGCAGCCCCGCCCGGGCGGCATCGAGATCCACCCACAGCGCGGGGCGCAGGTTCGGATCGCACGACAGAAGCAGCCCATTCTCCAGCGCGATCGCGATCGCGTGCAGCGTGGCACTCCGCGAGGGCTCGCCGATCAGGCTGATCGAGCCGTAATGCAGCGCCTTCGCGGCACGGAGCGCGCCCACGTCGACTTCCTCCGGCGTGAACAGCATGTCGGCGCTCGGGTGGCGGTAGAAGGTGAACTCGCGGTCGCCGTCGGCGCGCAGCGACACGAACGCGAGCGCCGTGCGCGCCTCGCTCGAGAAGCACAAGGGACCGATGTCGACCCCGGCGTCCTCGAGCGTGCGGGCGAGAAAATGGCCGAACGGATCGTCGCCGACCTTGCCCATGAACGCCGATGGCATGCCGAGCCGGGCGAGGCCGACCGCGACGTTGGCGGGTGCGCCGCCCGGCGCCTTCACGAACGCCGGCGCGTCCAGCAGGGTCGTGGGCGTCACCGTCGGCACGAAGTCGATCAACAGCTCACCCAGGCAGATCACGTCGGCCACGCTCGGCATCCTCGTTGCGCTCCTTGCGGAGGCGAAGGCTGCGCCGGCCGGGAGGCGCGGCCGACGCAGCCGACCCGCCTACTCCGACGTCCAGCCCTTGTACTGATCGACGTTGTCGCGGGTGACCAGATCGGCCGGGATCAGGATCGTGGCCTGCTCCGGCTGCTCGCCTTGCAGGATCTCATAGCCCACCTCGACCGCCATCTGCGCCATCTTATAGGGATCCTGCGCCGAGGACGCCTCGATCAGGGTGTCGCTCTTGAGCGCGACCTCGATGTCGGGGGCGCCGTCGACCGAGGTGATGAAGATGTCGCTGCGGCCCAGCTGCTTGGCCGCAAGATCGGCGCCGATCGCCTGCGGGTCGTTAATCGTGAACACCGCATCGAGGTCGGGGTTCGCGGTCAGGAGCCCGATCATCACCTCGAGCCCGCCCTCGCGGGTGCCCTTGCCGTTCTGGCTGTCCGACAGGAGGGTGATCCCGGGGTGCTGGGCCAGCACCTCCTTGCAGCCGTTGACGCGGTCGACCACGGCGGAGACCGGCGGCCCGTTCATGATCACGACGCTGCCCTCGCCGTTCAGCTTCTCGGCGATGTACTCGCAGGCCTTCTGGCCGGCCTCGATGTTGTCGGTCTGGACCGTGGCGTCGGCGCCCGCGGCGCTGACGTCGACCGCGACCACCACGATCCCGGCCTCCTGGGCGCGCCGGATCGCCGGCTCGATCGCGGCCGGATCGGCGGCGTTGATCACGATCATGTCGACGCCCGAGGCGATGAAGTTCTCAACCTGGCTGAACTGCTTGGCGAGGTCGTAGTCGGCCGAGACGGCGGTCACCTGCACGCCGTCGCCGCCGAGCTCCTTGGCCTTCGCCTCCACGCCCTTGACCACCTGGACAAAGAACGGGTTGCCGAGGTTGCCCACGGTCACGCCGACGGCGCTCAAATCCTCGGCCGAGGCCGGCAGCGACAGCGCCAACGCGGCTGCCGCTCCCAGAAGCATGGCTTTCTTCGTCATCGAATGACTCCCTTCCACTCCGCTGTTGGGCCGCCCGTCGGGGCGGCGGTGGGGTCCCGGGCCGCGCGCGGCGGTCCCGGGATTCGTTCAGATCAGGTCCGCGCGCTGCCCTTGAGCCGGTAGCGGTCGAGCGCCACGGCGCCGATGATGACCAGGCCCTTGACGATGAACTGCCAGATCTCGCTGACATTCATCAGGATCAGGCCATTCGAGAGCACGGCGATGATCAGGGCGCCGACCAGCGTGCCGACGATGGTGCCGATGCCGCCGACGAAGGACGTGCCGCCGAGGATGACCGCGGCGATCGCGTCCAGCTCGTAGGCGAAGCCGAGCTGCGCGCCGTTGGCCGAGAAGGTGCGCGCGGCCGACATGATCCCGCCGAGCGCGGCGAGCGTGCCCGCGAGGGCGTAGACGAACAGCAGGATCAGCGGCACCTTGATACCCGACAACCGGGCCGCCGCGGGGTTGCCGCCGACGGCGTAGATGCGCACGCCGAGCACGGTCCGGCGCAGCACGAACCAGCTGATCGCGATCACCAGGAAGGCGATGATGATCAGCCAGGGGATGCCGAACAGGCGCGCATTGCCGATCCAGGCGAACGGCAGCGCCGGGTTGAACACCGTCGTGTCGTTGCCGAGCAGGCGGGCGAGGCCGCGCACCGCGGTCATGGTGCCCAGGGTGACGATGAACGGCGGCAGGCCCATGAACGCCACCAGCGAGCCGTTGACCGTGCCGAGGATCAGGCCGCACAGGAGAGCGAGCGGCATGGCGAGGTACGAGAAGCCGGTGAGCGAGGTTGCCACCGCCACCACCGCCGAGGCCGCGAGCACGGAGCCGACCGAGAGGTCGATGCCGCCGGTCAGGATGACGAAGGTCATGCCGGCCGCGAGCACGATGTTGATCGAGGCCTGCTGCATGACGATCGCGATGTTGGTCGCGTTCAGAAACTTGCCGGTCGCGAGCTCGAAGCCGACGCAGACCAGGACCAGGACCGGCAGCATGCCGACCGCCTGGATCATGCTGCGGATCTGCACGCTGCGCGCCGAGATGCCCTGCCGGCCGGCGGCGGCCGGTGCGGTAGGCGTGGTCGCCATGGTCTCTGTCTCCCTCGTTTCGTTCGGGGCGGTCAGGCCGCCACGCCGGCCGCGTAGGCCATGATGTTTTCCTGGGTGATCGCGCGGCCGCCGGGCCCACCGACCTCGCCCTCGATGTGCCCCTCGCGCATCACCAGCACGCGGTCGCAGATGCCGATAACCTCCGGCAGCTCGCTCGAGATCACGATCACCCCGACGTTGCGCTGGGCAAGCTCGTCGATGATCCGATAGATCTCGGACTTGGCGCCGATGTCGACGCCGCGCGTGGGCTCGTCGAGGATCAGCACCCGAGGCCCGATCTCGAGCCAGCGTGAGAGCAGCACCTTCTGCTGGTTGCCGCCGGAGAGGCTGCCGACGTTCACGAGCGGGCTCGCCGCGCGCACGCGCAGCGACCTGAAGGCCTCCTCGGCGCGCCGGCGTGCCGCGGCGAGGTTGAGCACGCCGCCCTGGCGGGCATCGCGGTCGATCACCCCGATGTTGATGTTGTCGCCGCATGACATGTCGAGGAACAGGCCCAGCGCCTTGCGGTCCTCCGTCAGATAGGCGATGCCCGCGCGCAGCGCGTCCTTGGGCTCGCGGACGGCGAGCGGCCTACCGTCGAGGATCACCTCACCGCCCGCCCGGAGGTCGGCGCCATAGATCAGCCGCGCGAGCTCGGTCCGGCCGGAGCCCACCAGGCCCGCGATGCCCAGGACCTCGCCCTCGTGCAGCTGGAAGCTCGCGGGCTTGAGCCGCCGACCATCGGTCAGGTCCTTGACCTCGAGGATCACGGGCCCGCGCGAGCCGTGCGGGTCGTGCTCCTTCTTGTAGAAGCTCGACAGGTCGCGCCCGACCATCATCTTGACCAGCGCATCGGCGCTGATCTGCTCGCGCTCGAGCGTGCCGACGTAGGTGCCGTCGCGCAGCACCGAGACCCGGTCGGAGAGCTCGTAGACCTCGGCCATGCGGTGGCTGATGTAGATGAGCGCGATGCCCTCGGCGCGCAGCTGCCTGATAAGCGTGAACAGGCGCTCGGTCTCGCGCGAGGAGAGCGCCGTGGTCGGCTCGTCCAGGACCAGGATCTTGGATTTGGCGTGCAGGGCGCGGGCGATCTCGACCAGCTGCTGCTCGGCGATCGAGAGCCCGGCGACCGGCGTCTCGGGGCCGAAGGGCGCGCCCAGGCGCTCGAGGACCGGGCGGCAGCTGTCGTACATCGCGGCGCGCCTGACCAGGCCCCGGGTGTGCAGCTCGTCGCCGAGGAAGATGTTCTCGGCCACGGTGAGGTTCGGGGCGAGGCTCAGCTCCTGATAGATGATCGAGATCCCCAGGCGCTTGGCGGCGATCGGGTCGCCGATCTGGACCGGCTCGCCGTGGATCAGGATCTGGCCGCCGGGATCGGCCTGGTACGCTCCGGAGAGCACCTTCATGAGCGTGCTCTTGCCGGCGCCGTTCTCGCCCATCAGCGCGAGGACCTCGCCGCCCCAGGCCTTGAGCTGCACCTGGTCGAGCGCCTTGATGCCGGGAAAGGTCTTCGAGATGTTGCGCATCTCGAGCGTCGGCGCCCTGCCGCCGTCGGTCGTCATCGCCTGAGCCTCCCGCGCCCGTTCATGGCGCGCCCTCGGTTCCGTGCTTGCTTCAGTGCCGCGCGAGGATCTCGCTGGTCGGGCTAAAGTTCAGATGCAGCGGCAGGATGGCCGCGCCGATCGCCGCCGCTTCCCGGCCCGTGGTGCCGAGCCGCAGCTCGGGCACCTCGCGCGATTCCGGGGCGGCGTCGGGCAAGGCCCGCCCGAGGCGCTCCACCAGATCGGTCACGAGCGCCTTGGGCAGATCGCCGTCGAGCACGATCGCCTCGATGTCGAGCACGCAGGCGGCCGCGAGCAGCGGCGCGACCAGGGCATCGACGGCGTCCTCGAGCCACTCCTGCACCAGCTCGGGGTGCGCCGCGATCGCGGCGTCGAGCTCGGCCCGGCGCGCCACCGGCACGCCCGACCCGCGCAGATGCCGGATCAGGGAGTTGATCGAGGCCCGCGTGAGCAGGATGTCGTACGGCCCGTTCGGCCGGGGTGCCGTCGCGAGGCGCGAGGGCGCCACGGGCATCAGGCCGATGTCGCCCGCGTTGCCGGAGGCGCCGCGGTGGTAGTTCCCGTTCAGGATCACGCCGCCGCCGATCGCGGTGCCGATGAACACATAGAGGAAGTCGTCGAGCGTCCGGCCGTGGCCCTGGAACAGCTCGGCGACCGCCGCGGCGGTGCCGTCGTTCTCGCGGAACACGGCGAGGCCGGTGGCGGCGGCGAGGCGCTCGGCGATGTCGAAGTCCTCCCACGCCGTGTAGGCCTCGGAGGGGATGTCGAGCTCGCGCCGCCAGCTGCCCAGATGGTAGGGGGTTGCGACGCCGATGCCGGCGAGCCGGGCGGCGGCGGTGCTCGGGATCGCCTCGCGCAGCGTGCCCACGTCCTCGAGCACCAGGCTCATGGCCTCGTCCGGCATCGGGAACGCGCGCTCGTGGTGATGGCGCTCGAGGACACGGCCGCAGAAATCGACCAGGAGGGTGTCGAGCGAGCGGCGCCCGACCTTGACCCCGATCGAGTACGCGCCTCCGGCGTTCAGGCTGAGCAGGGTCGCCGGCTGCCCGCGCAGACCGGACCGCTTGCCTTCCGAGCGCACCAGCTTCTGCGCCTCCAGCTCGCGCACGATCACCCCCGCGGTGTTGCTGGTGAGCTGGGCGTAGCGCGCGAGATCGGCCTTGGACGCCTGCCCGAGCTTGCGGAGCGCCGCCAGGATGACGCGCTCGTTGAACAGACGCACCTGGACCGAGTTGCTGCCCTGACCGATCGGCCCCTCATGCACGGCCTGCCTCCTCCCGGCTGCCCGCTGCGGCACGCCTTCGCCGCTATCACGAGCATCAGGGTGCCAGCCGCGATCATGCTTGTCAATAATTAATTCATCGTGAATTATTTTTTTCCAGGCCGGCACCGACCGGTGGCGCGCTCGGCAGCCACGATCGCGCGGACGGAGGTGGCGGGACCGCCATCCCGGGTCGCGGCGCGCCAGTGCTCGGCCGCCGATCGCCCGGCTGGATCGCCTCGACTCGCGAATCGAGCATGACGAGCCCGCCCGATCGTCTCGTGCCTGGTGGTCCGTCCAAGTAATGGCGACTGGCTCTCATTATTAATTCACGATGCATTATCTTAACATCAAGCCGCCCTGAGCATTCCGTGGTTTACAAGACTTCTTGGCGTCGGTCAAAGAAGCAAATAAGGTCAGCGCAGGTGACGAGTGTCACAGGGGAGGCTCGGTCATGCAGAGGATGCTTGCGCTGGTCGCGCTGGCCACCGTCGTGGCGGGCGGAGCGCACGCCGGCCAGCACGTGGACTGGCTCGACGACGGCTCCGTGCTGCTCAAGCTCGGGCCGGACTACGACGACGCGGTGATCGAGACCTCGCGTGACGAGCTGGGCCGCCGCTTCGGTCCCGATCTCAGACCTTTCCACGACACGACCATCACCATCCTCACCCACGACGAGGGGGTGAAGGGCCCGATCTCCGGGCCGATCCAGGCGCTGCGCCCGGTGTGGCAGGAGCTCACCGGCGGCCGGCTCGAGGTCGAGCTGGTCTCGATCGGCGAGCTCTACGCCACCATGATGCTCGATCTGCAGCGCGGCACCAGGCGCTACGACGCCATCATCGTCCCCGCCTATTTCTACGGCGACCTGATCGCGGGCGAGCACATCGTCCCGCTCGACGACCTCGTGGCCAGCGGCGACTTCCCCCAGTGGAGCTACGATTGGATGCCGCCGTCCCTGCGCACGCTCCACAGCTGGGGCGAGCAGGGCTACGGCGTCCTCAACGATGCCGACGGGCAGATCCTCTACTACCGGCGCGACGTGCTGAACCATCCGGTGTGGCAGGAGGCGTTCAGGTCAGAGCTCGGCTATGACCTGCCGGTGCCGCCCCGGACCTGGCAGCAGCTGCTCGACGTCTCGCGCTTCTTCGACGGCAAGGACTGGGACCCGAACGACGGCCGGCCGGACAGCGGCACCGTGCTCCACCTCAAGGCCGGCGAGCAGGGGCACTATCACTTTCAGGCGCTCTCGGCGTCGTTCGCCATCACGCCGGGCGACCAGGTCGACCAGCACCACAACGTCTACTGGTTCGACCCGACCGACATGCGGCCGCTGATCAACAGCCCTGGCCACGTCGCGGCGCTCGAGTTCCTGCAGCAGCTCAACGAGACCGGGCCGATCGAGCAGATCGGCTGGCGCCTGCCCCAGGCCTGGGAATACTTCCTGCGCGGCAAGGCGATCTTCATGTTCACCTGGGGCGACCTCGGCGCGCTGTGCCAGGATCGGGCCCGCTCGCTGGTCAAGGGGCGGTGCGGGGCCGCGGTGCTGCCGACCTCGGACCGCTACTGGGACCACGGGGCGTCCGCCTGGGTCGAGGCCGCACCACCCCGCGTGGTCGGTAACACCGTGGGCGGCTCCTGGCACGGCGTGGTCTCGGCGCTCTCCCGGCAGCAGGAGGCGGCCTATTCGTTCCTGGCCCTGATGGCGATCAGGCCGGTCTCCTTGTGGAACGTGCAGCACGGCTGGACCGGGGTCGACCCGGGCTATTTTCATCAGTTCCCGCCGCCCGACGGTGACGCGCGGCTCGCGGACTACATCAAGGCGGGGTGGGACAAGCAGGACGTGAGCGAATATCTGCGTGCCTACCACGACACCTTCACCGCACCGGTCATGCTGGATTACCTGCGCATCCGCGGCACGCCGGAATACTGGGCGGTGCTGGACCGCGAGCTGTCGGCAGCGCTCGGCACCCGCAAGAGCGCGCAGGCCGCCCTCGACGACGTCGCCGCCGCCTGGGAGGCGATCACCGACCGGCTCGGTCGCGCGGAGCAGCTGGAAGCCTACCGGGCCGCCATCGGCTACGCGGGCCCACCGAGCTGATTGCGCGGTGCGCCGGCAAGGCCGGGGACGCCGAGCGGCGTCCGTTCCGGCGCGACGTCCCGATCACGGACGTCGTGCGAAGGTCTGTCAGCGCGTCTGCTGAGATGGTGCGCTGGGCGACCTTGGACCCCGATGGCCGGCCGACCGGCTTCTACGACCCGGATGTCCATCCCGCGCTGTTCGAGCAGGTGGGTGGCGAGCCGCGCCCGCGCGGCCCGATCGCCGGCGCCGTGCCGGTCACCGATGCCGACTGGCAGGAGCTGCTGAGCCACCCCGGACGGCGCAAGCTCCAGGGCGGCCGGGTCGTCGCCAGCGAGCCGCCGGCGCCCTCGCCCGAGGCCCAGGCCGTCGCCGACCGCGCGCTCCTGCGCGAGGCCATGCTCCGAGACCAGCTCGAGGCCTGGATCGAGCAGCGCGCCACAGCACCCCAAGGTCCTCTCGCCCGACGAGATCGCCGCTCTCCAGCGGCTGCGCGCACGCGGATCGACCGGTCCGGGTGTGGCGTAGGAGGCCGCATCAGCGTCGCTATCGCACCAGCGGCGACTGGGAGAGCCTGACCAGTGTTGGCGGCGACTTCCCGATCGCGAGCGCACATGGAGGCTCGCGGTTCTTCTACAGCAGGGCGCGGTCGCCGAGGCCGTGCTCGAGCAGACCGTCGAACTCTACAACGTCCCCAAGCACGATCTCGACGCCGGCGGCCTTACCGCCCGGCTCGGCGCCTGGCAGGCGCACAAC
The DNA here is from genome assembly GCA_964644915.1 of uncultured Geminicoccaceae bacterium. Classification (GTDB taxonomy): domain Bacteria; phylum Pseudomonadota; class Alphaproteobacteria; order Geminicoccales; family Geminicoccaceae; genus CAZXYL01. The sequence goes on along the minus strand of CAZXYL010000473.1, from coordinate 3,524 downwards.
TACCCGGGCGACGAGGGCTGCCGAGTCATCGCCGAGTTCCTGACCCGGAGGGGATGGTGCTCCGCACCACCGCCACGGCGCTGCAGCATGTCGGCACGAACGGCTGGGTCGAGGTCACTGCGTCGAGCGCGGTGCCGCCTGGCGCACGCCAGGTCGGATCAAGCTGCGCGCGCTGCTAGTCGAGGGATCCGTCCCCAACGTCGCGTTGGACGATCTCTCGCTGGTGATGCAGGAGGACGGCTCGGCGGGCAGAGCGCCGTGCTCGTGGTCGTCCTCATGTGACTGGAGCAGGCTGCCGGTGCTCCCGCCCGACGCCCAGGCCGCGGCCGATCGGGCGCTCCTGCGCGAGGCCATGCTGCGCGAGCAGCTCGAGGCCTGGAACGAGCAGCGCGCCACAGCCCCCCAAGGCCTCCCGCCCGAGGAGATCGCCGCGCTCCAGCGGCTGCGGGCACGCGGCGCGGCCGGTGGTCCGGGCTCGGCGAAATGATGGGTCTGCGATCACGGCGACTGGAGCCTGTGGCAGAGTGTACCGACCCGATGGGTCGCCCGGCGCTTTAGAACGAAGCCGAGAGGCGGTGGCCCAGGTGCGCGGCTGGCAACCTCAATCCCGCAAGGTTTAAGAGATTAAGAGCGCGTCAGCGCTGAACGGGAAAGCTCACGGCGCCGTCGAGCTCGAGCGGCTGGTTGAGATCGACGCCACCGGCTTCGGCTGCGCTCGGGAGACCAGATAGCGGGGACGGCATCGACAGATCCGTCCCAGAGTGATCCGGCCCTGTGAACTGCCAGTTTCTCCAAGCCACCGCCATCTGCAGCGAGTAATCGAACGATGTCAGATCACCGGCTTGGTCACCGCACGCCGATACGGTCGGCACGGGACCGAAAGCCTCGGTGGGCGGCAGGTTGCGAAACCAGCACTTGACCTTGTCCCACGGTTCACTGCGGCCGGGGCTCATTGGCACTCTTGTGCCCAACTGCGCCGTCATGTGGCAGCTGAGGCGGCTCGAATTCGGGTTGTCGATCGGCCCGTTCATCCGACCCTTGCGGCCGAAGGTGCGATCCCAGTGCAGCGTGTTCAAGACGATGCTTTCTTTCGGTCGCGCATCGGCTGACGCGTCATCCCTGAGTTCGGAATCGTTTCCCCATACCAACCCGATGGGCACGAGGCGGTCAGCCCAGGTCTCGCCCGGCCGAGCAGAGCCACCAGCGCGGCATGCCGCACTCCAAGCATCGCCGCACGGGCGCCGCGGCGGCGATGAGCAGGATCGCGTAGGCCAGTGGCGCGGTCACCGGCCGCGACCAGTGCAACAGTAGCAGCAGGAGGATGAGTGCAATGACGATCACGCTCCAGCCCGGTGGCCCCTGTGATGCTGGCATCCTGTTCATGTCACCTCACGCGACCTGCGCGAGTGATGCCGCCGAACAGCGGCCAGCATCTGCAACCGCCGCGAACTGATCCGGATCCGATGCGGGGCGTATCCCGAGGAACGGGATGCGCCAACGAGATGCGCCCTCCGGGATTCGATGGAGCTTATCCGCGCGCTGGGCCGCCTCGTGATCCAGATCGTGACATCATCGTGAACGATGGCAGCTTTGAGGTCGCGTAGCAGCGTGTGGTGCCCCGCCGGATAGATCACGATGCGCTGCTCCGCCGGCAGGCGCTGGAACAGAGCCGCTCGAGCTTGCCAGGGGATCAGGCGCTCGTTGGCACCATAGAGCACGAGCGCTGGGATCCCGACCTTTTCCGCCCCCCCCAGCGCCTGGTCCATGAGCGTCACGAGCCCATAGAGCGCATCGATCCGCACTGACTGAAGTACCATCGGATCCCGCTCCAGCGCCTCGAGCATGGCCGTGTTGTCGGACGCAAGAGCCCGCACCGGCCGCGCTGGGAGCGGCATACCGGGCACGGTATGCGCCAGCAGCCGCAGAAGTCCGGCCAGCGCCGGGTTCATCACGCTCCATCCCCAGACGGCGGGGGCCACCAGGACGAGGCCGGCGATCTGTTCCAGCCCGGTCGCCGCGGCGACGAGGCTCACGGCTGCGCCCATGCTTTCGCCCAGGAGGAACACCGGCGGGCCCGGATGTGCGGCCTGGACCAGGTTTGTGACCTGCCGCAGGTCGGCCACGAGCGCCTCGGTTCCGGGCCAGAGGCCGGGCGCGGGCGCGCCGCCGAAGCCGCGCTGGTCGTAGGCGTAGAGTGCTATGCCTTTTTCGGCCAGATGCGCCCCCGCCCCCGCGAAGGCGTTGCTGTAATCCGTGAAGCCATGGAGCGCTACGACGACGGCTACGATATCCGCGTCCGGCAGCCAGCGCCTGAGCGGAAGCCGGACGCCGTCCGCCATGAGAACGTGGTCGTCGCCAAGAACCGGCGGAGCGATGACCGGGCCGGTTCCCTGAACGGTGGGCGCGCAGCCGGCGGTGCCGAGCAGCGTCACAAGCAACCAAGGTAGAGAGGCCCGGCCGAGCGCAGCCCGTAGCGGCTGGACGTTCGAGCGGGGAGCTCGCATCCGGCGCACGCTTGTCGGCGCGACGCACTGCCCTGCACGTCCCTCAGTTGGTCCCGATGCCGAACGTGGCCCAGCTCGTGCCGCCGTCGGGGCTGGCGAGAAGGGTCTGGCGATGGCTCTGAGGATCCAGGGTGACCGCGTAAAGGTTGCTCGAATCGGTCGGATCGACCGCGAAATGCAGCACGTACTCCTCGTCGAAATCATTGCTGACGGGCTGCCAGGCGAGGTCGGGCTCGCGCGTCCGGATCAGGCCGGCACCGATCACGAAGGCGTAGACCTCGCCGACGGGCGTGACGTGGACCATGGTCGCCGGCTGGCGCAGCCAGTACGCATCCTGCCAGCTCCGCCCGCCGTCGTCGCTGTTGAGCAGGCCGCTCTGGGTGGCGGCATAGAGGGTGCCCGCGTCCGCCGTGGAGGCCGCGAGATCGATCAGGCCCTCGGGTGCTGGGCCGACGATCTGCCAGCTCCGCCCGCCGTCGCGGCTGACCTGAAGCCGGCCGGCATAGGCGCCATAGATCGTGTTCGGATCGGCCGGGCTCACGTCCATCTGGTGGAAGTCGACCGGCCCGCCGACCCCTTCCGCGAGCCGGGTCCAGGACTCGCCGCCATCGGTCGAGACGATGAACCCGAGATTGCCCCCACGCGCCGGGTGGCCGCTGGCGTACAGCACCGACGGGTCGACCGGATGCGGCGTGAAGCCCATGAAGTCGTCGCTGGTCTCCGAGATCCGGCGCGCGGCCCCGTCCGCCTCGACGGCCCAGAGGCCATGATGCGTGGCGAGATAGAGGCGCTCCGGAGCGGATCGGTCCACCGCCAGGCCGTGGAAATGCGTCTGCTGCGCCAGCTCGTAGACGGTCGTGGTCGCATCGGAATGGGAGCGGCCGGCGAGGAACGTCGTGGCGATCCCGAGCATCAGGACGAGGGCCGCGAGAAAGACGATGGTTCGAGTTCTCATGGTGGCAGCCTCATGATGAGCGGATCTGAAGGTGGCGGTGGCGCGAAACATCACCGTCGGGCGTG
>CAZXYL010000472.1:0-4068 GCA_964644915.1 uncultured Geminicoccaceae bacterium | reverse complement strand
CCCGCTATGGATTTTACACAGCGTCCCACATTCCTTGGATGGCGTATTTGATCCATGTCAAGACGCTCTCCAGCCCGACCTCGATCGGCGCCGCCCTGCGTGATGCTCTCTCGCCCGGCCTGATCGGCGGGTCACTGCTGTCTCGAGAAGGGCATGGTCGAGCCCTCCGCAAGGGTGTGACGATGGCTCCGGTCGCCGATGGCGATGAGCGACGGGGTCGGATTGGGAAGCGCTTGCATGCCGCGGTCGTGATCATGCCTCCTCAGAGGGCCGTACCGACCAGAGCGCCAATGCCGGCCGTCAACGCCATCGCCAGCGCGCCCCAGAACGTCACGCGCCACGTCGCCTTGAGGACGGGCGCGCCCCCGGCCCGTGCGCCGATCGCGCCCAGCAGCCCAAGGAAGCCGAGCGACGCGATCGACACGACCGGAACAAGCATCGACGGCGGCGCGACCAGGACCACCGCGAGCGGCAACACCGCCCCCGTTGCGAAGGTGCCGGCCGACGTCAGGGCCGCCTGGACGGGACGGGCGCTCGTCACCTCCGAGATGCCGAGCTCATCCCGCGCATGGGCGCCGAGCGCGTCGCTCGCCATCAATTGATCGGCGACCTGGCGCGCGAGCTTCGGCTCGACGCCGCGCTTGACGTAGATCAGGGCGAGCTCCTCGTGCTCGAAGGCGGGTTGGCTCGAGAGCTCCGATCGCTCGCGCGCAAGATCGGCCTGCTCGGTGTCGGATTGCGAGCTGACCGAAACGTACTCGCCTGCCGCCATGGACATGGCGCCAGCGACCAGCCCGGCGATGCCGGCGATCAGCACCTCCGAACTCGAGGCCGAGGCCGCCGCCACCCCGACGATCAAGCTCGCTGTCGAGACGAGCCCGTCATTGGCGCCGAGGACGGCGGCCCGCAGCCGGCCGATGCGCGACACAAGATGGCGTTCGGTATGCACACGGCTCACGATCTCCTCCGGGATACCAAGAGTTTCGTGCCCTCGGGACCCGAGTTGGAGATCGCGCCGTATGCGCGCAGGTTCGTGTGCGGGAGGTTGAGCCACCGGGTCGCCCGGTGTCGACGATCGCTTCGTCGCGATCGAGCCCATCTTCAGCGGGCTGTCCTGCCGTACCATAGAGCTTCACCTCGACCCGACGCCGCGCAGATCAAACTTGATCATCCATCGGCGATGCCACGCTCGGTGCGGACCGCACAATCGTTTCTCAGCGCCTCCTCTCCCGCGCTGCCCTACTGCGGTCGAATCCAAACGTCGGCGGAGCCCACGACGGGCGTCAGCGAAGCCCCAAGAACGACAGCACGACAATAACGACGACAATCACACCGATGATCCAGAAGATATTGTTCATTCCTGTCTCCCATGCTTGCCAAGGGGTTGCGCTCGACCAACCGTCGTCGATGCCCCTGCGGCTCCCGCCGCGCCGGATCCATCGGACAGTCGGCGGCCGACGCATTCATCCGGCCAGATACTACAGTCCTCGCGGCGCGCCCGGCGCACTAACCCAGATCAGTTAACCCTGCAAAATTCCCAAGACGCTGGGCACGGGCCGGATGTTGTGCGGCCAGGCTGCGGTCCGCGCGGCGTGCGGACCCCCTTGGCCGCCCTCGGCCCGGAAAGGAGAGGCCACGAGCGGCCACCTCGAGGGTGGCGTTTAGGGCCGCAGAGCCTCTGCGATTCAGGCTCACCGTGGGGTACACTGGAACATCACGGTCCTGGAGCCGTCGGCGTTGGTGCCGATGTTCGAGACCGCCACCTGCGACCCGTTGACCATGCAGTAGGTCTGGGCGCTGCGCGACGCGTCCAGGAGCTCCTGGTCCGTCCGATAGCTGTAGGTGAGATTGGGGCCGGACGCCTGCTGGAGCGCCACTGCCGCCGGCAGGTTCGGATCGCATTCGAAGACCACGTTGTTGCCAGCGCCGTTCGGACCGCTCGTGAACCTTGCCGGTCGCGGGGCCGATTGATACTGATTGCAGAACGTCACCGCATTCTGCTGGGCCTGGAGCAATTCCTGATCGCCGCGGTACTCATAGGTAACGCTCGGATTGGTGGTCTCCACCTGCTGCAACGAGTGCGACGGCACGCAGGAAGCAACCGCCACGGTTGCCAACACCACGGCGGCGCGCATGCTCACCGACAAGACCTGAGAAGACATCGCCATTTCGTGCGCTCCCTTGCATCGAGCACCCAGGCCACCGCCTGACGCTCTTGAAGGCCAACCCCATGAAGTTGTCATTCATGGGGTTGGTATGATTCGGGCAAGAGCCCCTAAGCGACCAGCCTCATTGGGCTGCCGAGACGGGCTCCGGCTGGGCCTCAACGCCTGCCGCCGGTTCGACCAACTCGTCGAGCTCCTCGAGCTCCAGATTGGCAAGGACCCTGGCGCAAAGATCGGCCGCCTGCCGTGCGGCCTGCTCCCTTTCCGGCATCACCGCCCAGCCGCCCTCCTCGATGAACTGCCGCTGGCGATACGAGCTGTCGATGGCCTTGAGCTCCGTCAGCTGCGCCCTGGCATCGGGGGCGGCCAGGAACCGCTCGACGCAGATCACCGAGGCGAGATCGTAGCGCGACTCCTCGCCGGCGGTCGCGGCCATACCCCGAGCCGTCCCGCCGGTGACCCAGCCGCCCCAGGTGAAGCCCACCACGAGCGCCACCACCACCGAGCCGATGCACGACCAGACAAGCATCGTCTTCGACGGCTGCAAATCGTCCCAGCGCTGCCGGATCGACTTCTTCTGTGGGTCTGCCATGTCCATTCCTTCCTCGTGGAACTGACGCTGTTCCTCTGTTCAGAATGCGCCGGGCGCTCGCCCGGCATCCCTGATCACGAACGATAGCGGAGGCGGTGCTCCGCGGTGCTAATCTGCATCAGTGACGGTCCCGTTAGTCGGGCACGAGGGCAGCCCGGGCGATGCCGATGACTAAGCGCGAACGGCGTCGTCGCGAGATCCGGACACCGGCGCCGGCGACGCCCGGGCCTCGCGAAAGCCCACCAGTCGCTGCTGGTCCTCGTCCCACAGCGCGAGACGCAGGCAGCTGAAGCTCTCCTTCAGCGTGAGGCGACTGACCTGGCGCAGCTCCGGATGGTCGCGCAGAGCCTCGCCGAGCCGGTAGCAGGGGATCCGGCTGCACAGATGATGGACGTGGTGGATGCCGATGTTGGCCGTGAACCAGCGTAGCACGGGCGGCAGGTCGTAGTGCGAGCTGCCGTGCAGGGCGCCGGTGTGGAGGTTCCAGTCCGCGTCCCACTCCCAGTAGGTGTGCTCGAACTGGTGCTGAACGTAGAACAACCAGACGCCGGCCGACGAGGCGAGCAGGGTGATCGGCGCCTGCACCAGCAGAACGTCGCGCAGCCCCAGAACGGCCACCAGGAGACCGATCACCGCCGCGATGGCGAGGTTGGTCGACATGACACTGAACCAGGGTTGCCAGCCGCCGCGCATCAGCCGTACCGGCAGACGGTGCTTGAGCACGAACAGATAGAACGGCCCGAGGCCGAGCACGACGATCGGGTGGCGCGTCACGCGATAGAGAGCGCGGCGCCATGCCGGCAGGCTCTGGTACTCGCGCACGGTCAGGGTATCGACGTCGCCCGTGCCCCGCCGGCCGAGATGGCCGGAGGTGGCGTGATGCGTGGCATGGGTACGCCGCCAGTAGCCGTAGGGCGTGAGCGTCAGCACGCCCAGTACCCGACCGAGCCAGTCGTTGGCGCGCCGGCGGCGGAAGAACGAGCCGTGCCCGCAGTCGTGCTGGATCATGAACAGGCGCACGAGGAAGCCCGACGCGGGAACCGCGAGCAGCAGGCAGAGCCAGTAGGAGTAGCGGAGGCTCGCCAGCATCAGGAGCCACAAGGCCACGAACGGCACCACGGTGACGACGAGCTCGGCCAGGCTGCGCGCGAGGCTCGGCTCCCGGTAGGGGGCCAGGACCTTCAACCAATGACGCGCATCCGGTTCGGCCGGCCGGCTCGCGCCGGCGTACCGACCGACATGCTCGATCGTCTGCTGCATCGTCACCCCCTCACCATCCGTTGCGACAGCACCCCCCTTGCAGAGGGCCGG
>CAZXYL010000471.1:0-14200 GCA_964644915.1 uncultured Geminicoccaceae bacterium | reverse complement strand
CGCGCTCGCCAAGGGGCTCGGGCCCCTGCGCGTCGTGCTCGGCCACGCGCTGCGCAACGCCATGATCCCGGTGGTGACGGTGGTCGCGCTGAACTTCGGCGCCCTGTTCTCCGGGGCTCTGATCGTCGAGACCATGTTCGCCTATCTCGGCATGGGCAAGTTGATCTACGATTCGATCATGGGCAGCGACTTCAACCTCGCCCTGGTCGGCCTCCTGTTCGCGACCCTGCTCACGCTTGCGAGCAATCTCTCCGCCGACGTCATCTACGCCTGGCTGGATCCGAGGATCTCCTATGCGGACTGAGGCCGTTCCCGCGTTCTCGGTCCGGCGGGGGCCGGGCGCCCGCAGCACCTCCCCCGGCCAGCTGGTCTGGCGCCGCTTCCTGCGCCACCGCCTGGCCGTGGCCAGCGGCCTGGTGCTGATCCTTTTGGCGCTGGCCAGCCTCGCTGCCCCGCTGATCGCGCTGATTCTGGACCACGACCCGAACGCGGTCGATCTGCTCGGCCGCTTCCAGGGGCCCAGCCTCGCGCACCCGCTCGGCACCGACGAGCTCGGCCGCGACCTCCTGCTGCGCCTGCTCTATGGCGGGCAGGTCTCGCTGTTCGTGGGGCTGGTCGGCGCCGTCGCCGCGGCCGTGATCGGGACCGTGATCGGCCTGCTCGCGGGCTACCTGGGCGGGCGGCTCGACGCGCTCCTGATGCGCCTGACCGATGCGGTCATCGCGCTGCCGCTCCTGCCGCTCCTGATCGTGCTGGCGGCGGTCGATCTCACCGAGCTCGGGCTGCCCGAGGAGGTCGCGCGCTCCGAGGCCGCGAGCCTCTATCGCATCCTCCTGATCATCGCCCTGGTCGGCTGGACCACGGTCGCGCGGCTGGTGCGGGGTGCTGCCCTCTCGGTACGCACGCGCGATTACGTGCGCGCGGCCGTGGCGCTCGGCGCCGGGCCGTTGCGGATCATGGCGCGCCACGTCCTGCCGAACGTGGTCTCGCCGATCATCGTCGCGACCACGCTGTCGGTCGGCAACGTGATCCTGATCGAGTCCGTCCTGAGCTTCCTCGGCCTCGGCATCCAGCCGCCCCTGCCGAGCTGGGGCAACATGCTGACCAATGCGCAGGAGCTCATCTGGCAGGCGCCGGCGCTGGCGATCTATCCGGGGCTGCTGATCTTCATCACCGTGATCGCGTTCAACTTCGTCGGCGACGGCCTGCAGGACGCGCTCGACCCGAGGTCGGAGGATCCGTGATGACGCCTCTACTGACGCGGTCTCGCCCGAGAGTTGACGCGCGACATGCCGCCGCGGCACGTCCGCCCTGGCCCACGCCCGCGATTTCTGGAGGCAAGAGGTCAGCGGTGAATCTCAACCCCTTGTTATGTGATCGTCTTGCGTTAGCTCGGCTCCGATGCTACACGATCTCCTCCCCGTCACGTGGAGTCGACGGCATCGCAGGCCCGAAGTGGCACAATCGAGGGCTAATCCTCAACCATACGCGCGCGGTTCGGTCGATCGGGCATCGTCGGCGCGTGCGCAGGCAGCGTGGGGCTGGGTGCGCGACAGAAATCTCTTCCCGGCCGTACCGGACAGCAAGCACGCGCGCGCTCGTCGCATTGCCTCGGGCGCCGGGACGTGCCAGGGAACTTGAGGCGAATGCGAGCGTCAGCGGTTCCAGAATTGCCGCCGCGAATAGACGCTCGAATGACCGAGTGAGCAGAAAGACCCAGGACAAAGGCTGACGGAATGGCGAATCAGGCTCTGCGCCTCATCGGCAGCGGCGGCACGGAAATGGCCGCTCCCGCTAACGACGAGCTCAACTTGCGGGAGCTGTGGCGGGCGCTCGCCCGTCGCAAGTGGCTCCTTCTGGCGACCATCGTCGTGATCACCGGGGCTGCCGTCGCGTACGTCGGCCAGCAGACGCCGCTCTATACGGCCGAGACCCTCCTGCACATCAAGGCTCGTGAGGCCCAGGTCGTCAAGATCGAGGGCGTGGTCGAGGAGATGATCGCCGACGAGGCGACCATCGAGAGCGAGATCCAGCTTTTGAACTCGCGCGGCTTCCAGCGCCGCATCGTCGAGCGGCTGAACCTGGTCGAGGACCCCGAGTTCAACCCCGCGCTCCTCCAGCAGGACGACGGCCCGTCGCTGCGCGACCGGCTGAACCCGCTGCGCTACGTGCCTGAGGAATGGCTGGCCGCGGTCTTTCCTGCGCAGGACGAGACCCGACTGGACCCGCTGCAAAGCCTCGATCCGGAGGCCCTCGAGCTGAACCGGGTCATCGGGAGCTTCGGCAATCGGGTCAAGGTCGCGCAGGTCGGCCGCTCCTACGTGCTCGCCCTCACGGTCACCTCGGCGGATCCGGTCAAGGCGGCGAACATCGCCAATGCCATGGCCGACGAGTACCTCGTGGCGCAGGTGGAAGCCAAATACGAGGCCGCGCAGCGGGCGACGCAATGGCTCAGCGCGCGCATCGCGGAGCTGCGCGGCGAGGTCCTGGAGGCGGAGGCCAAGATCGTCGAGTACCGTTCGCGCAACAACCTGGTCGATGCCACGCAAGGCGCGCAGCCGGTCCTGATGCAGATGACGCAGCTCAATACCCAGCTGGCGCTCTCCCAGGCCCAGCGCGCGGAGTCGGAAGCCAGGCTCAGCCAGGTGCGCAGCGTGCTGGGTGCGGCCGGCGGCGGCGTGCAGGCGGCGGTCAAGGTCCTCGATTCGCCCCTGATGGCGAGCCTGCGCACCCAGGAGACCGAGCTCCTGCGCAAGATGTCGGACCTGTCCGCCGAGTACGGCGAGCGCCATCCCCAGATGGTCAATCTGCGCGCCGAGCTGCAGAGCGTGCGCGACAAGATGGACGACGAGGTCCAGCGCATCGCCCAGGATTTCGAGAACCAGGTCGCGGTGGCGCGGGCACGCGAGCGGGAGCTGCAGAAGAGCCTGGTCGACCTCCAGGGCCAGGCGAGCACGGTGGACATGGCCTCGGTCGAGCTGCGCAACCTGACCCGCGAGGCCGAGGGCAATCGCGAGCTGTTCGAGAACTTCCTCAGCCGCTTCAGGGAGGTGGTCGAGCAGCAGGAGCTGCAGGAGCCGGACGCCCGCATCCTGTCCGCGGCCGACACGCCGGGCTTGCCGTCCTATCCCCAGAAGGCGACCTTCACCGCGATCGCGTTCGCCGCATCGGTCGTGCTCGGCATCCTGTTGGTCTTCCTGGTCGAGCGATGGGATACCGACTTCGGCTTCCGGAGCGCCGACGAGATTCAGTCGCAGCTCGGGATCCGGGCTCTCGCGCTGGTGCCGGACCTCAGCCGGCGAGACACCCAGGGTGTTGCGGCAGAGGAATACGTCCTACAGAAACCGAACTCCGCCTTCGCGGAGGCGCTGCAACGCATCCGGACGAGCCTGTTCCTGAGCGAGGACGGGCATCCGCCCAAAACCGTCCTGGTCACGTCGTCGGTGCCGCTCGAGGGCAAGTCGGCGATCGCGGCCTCGCTCGCCCGCCAGTCCGCACGCTCGGGCCTGAAGGTGATCCTGATCGATGCCGACCTGCGACGCCCACGTCTGCACGAGGTGATCGGGCTCGCCAACCAGAACGGGCTCTCTGAGGTGTTGACCGGCCGGGCGAACCCGGAGACGGCGATCAAACGCGACGAGCGCTCGGGGCTCGACTTCCTGCCGGCGGGCGTGGGCGTGGTCAGCCCGCCCGATCTGTTCCGATCCTCGACCATGCGCATCCTGCTCGAGGAGATGGCGGCCTATTACGATCTGGTGATCATCGATTCGCCGCCGGTCGCGGCCGTCTCCGACAGCTTCACCCTGTCCGGCCTGGTGGACAAGGCGATCTACGTGATCCGTTGGGAGCAGACGCCGCGCAACGTGGCGATCGCCGGCATCCGGCAGATGGCCGAGGCGGGCGCCGACATCGCGGGCATCGTGCTCTCGCGCGTGGACGTCAAGAAGCACGCCCGCTACGGCTACGCCGATTCGGGCTACTATCAGGGCTATTACCGCAAATACTACGTCAACTGAGCCCGCCAGCCGCGCTCCCGCCGCGCTCGACCTCGTCGATCGCGCTCTCCAGGATCTCGAGCGCCCGGTCCATGTCCTCAGCCGCGATGATCAAGGGCGGGCTCAAGGTCAAGACGTTGCCCATGCTGACCTTGAAGCTCAGGCCCGCTTCGAGACAGCGATAGAACACCTGCTCGGCCGCGGCCGGCGCCGGGGCCTTGCTCGCCCGGTCCTCGACCAGCTCGACGCCCAGCAGGAGGCCCAGCCCGCGCACGTCACCGATCAGCGGATGGCGCGCCTGCATGTCGACCAGACGGGCGAGCGCGTGCGCGCCGACCTGCCTCGCGTTCTCGATCAGCCCTTCATCCTCGATGATCTCGATCGTGGTCAGCGCCGCCCGCGCCAGGACCGGGTTCTTCTCGTGCGTGTAGTGGCCGAGCGCCTGGTCCGGTGCCACGTCGAGCCCGGGCCGCGCCAGTATCGCCGCGACCGGCAGGACGCCGCCGCCGAGCGCCTTGCCGAGCACCAGGATGTCGGGGGCCACGCCCGCGTGCTCGCAGGCGAACATCCGGCCGGTCTTGCCGAGCCCGTTCGGGATCTCGTCGAAGATCAGGAGCGCCCCGCAAGCATCGCAGGCCGCCCGGACCTCCTGCCAGAAGCCCGGCGGCGGCAGGTAAGGCACCGCGCGCACGGGCTCCGCGATCACCGCGGCCACGTCCCGCTCCTTGTCCAGGACATAGCGGACGAACTGCGCGCAGCGCATGCCGCAGACCTCGAGCGCCGGCTGGCCGTTGCGATCGGGATAGCCGTACGGGCAGCGATAGCAGGCGAACGGCGCCACGTGCTCGGCCCCGGCCAGCAGCGGCCCGATCGGCCCGGAGCGGAACAGCGCTTCGCCGCCGACCGTAGCACCACCGAAGCCGGCGCCGTGAAAGCTGTCCCAGAACGAGATCGTCTTGTGCCGCCCGGTCGCGGCGCGGGCGAGCTTGAGCGCCATCTCGATCGCCTCGGAGCCGCCTGGTACCAGGAGCACCTTGCCGAGATCGCCGGGTGCGATCGCGGCGAGCTTCTCGGCCAGCGCCACCGCCGGCGCGTTGGTGAAGCGCCGCGGCGTGAAGGGCAACTCGTCCAGCTGCTGCCTGATCGCGGCGATCAGTCGCGGGTGCCCGTAGCCGATGTGGTGCACGCTGTTGCCGTGGAAGTCCATCACGCGCCGGCCGGCGAGATCCTCGAGCCAGATGCCGGACGCGCGGCGCAGCCCTGCAAGGCAGGGCGTCGAGAGTGACTGATGCAGGAACGCCCGGGCGTCCCGGTCCAGGAGCGCCTTGTTCTCGGGGTCCTCGCGTGCGCTCGCAAAGCGCCGGCGCGCGGGTGAGCGGTTCGACTCGCCCTCCGAGGGCGGCGGCGCCGCTGGTTCAGAGGTCATGGCCTGGCCGTCGTTGCCTCGAGCCCATGCAGCATATCGCCGTCCTCGGATCGAGCGTCGCAGGTTCTATCGGTGGTACTCAGCGTGCGGCAAGTCGGACACCTGCCAAGCGAATCTGTACTGTTGTTCATTTGCTCACAAGCGTCCGGCTCTTGACTTTCACCGCGAACGCACTTCCTTGCACATGCGTCTGAAGCGAGGGCGCCGGGACCGGTTGCGGTCACGGATGCACCGTCGATCCGGGAACTAATACACCGGATACGAGTTCTGGGAAGGATCGCGAGACCAGAAGCACCGGTCGACCAGCATCCGATTCCCCGCGGGACCTTCGGGCACGAGGGCCGGCGCGGAAGGTGCTCTGGCGGCGGAGGCCCAGGTAAAAAAAAGCAGAGCGAGCGCGCCGGGCGGACGTCCGGCCGCTGTTACGTGGCGAAAGGGGCTAGGGCGCCGAGCCGTGAGTGGGAAGATCTGTGCGAGCTGAGGTGTTCTCTGGACAGGGGGGAGCAGACCATGAGCAAGGTCTGGACGTACCGATGGACGTCGGCGTAAGCCCGTGCGGCCAGCGGGCCGCCGGGGCACGTGCTTGCTCGGCGGACGAGGAACGCCGGGCGCGCGATCTGCTGGTGCGTTTCTTGGCGGGTTTCGGCTTGATCCCGGGACCGCATCTCGAGCAGCTGACCAGGCGCCTGGTCGCCCGTGCCGCCGCCGGGCGCGAGAACGACGCGATGGAGCTGGGCCGGCTCGCCCTGGCCGCGGCTGAGGCGGAGCTGGACGCCTGGTTCGCCCTGGTGCTGGGCAAGGCTGTGGGCGAGGGCGGCGGAGTGCTGCTGATCGGCCGCGCCGCCTGGCGGGCGTGCGGCGCCGCCGAGCGCTGGCCGGACGCCCTGCTCGCCCGGGAGGTGCCGCAAGCCCTCGCGGCAACGCTGCGAGCTGCGGTGCCCCCGGCGGTGCCGCCGGAACAGCCGGGCGCCATGCTCGAGCAGCCGTTCGAGGCCTGGGCGCTCCACGATCTGGTGCCGAAGCCCGGCATCGCTCGCCTCCTGCCCCGCCGCTCGGCGGCGGCCTGACCCGCACCGACCCGCCGAGCCCGCAACCCCATGGACGATCCCGGAGTCTTGCGCCGGCTCCTGCTCGCGGTGCTGGTGGTCGTCGGCGCCGCGGCCGCCACGCGCCTGCTCGCCAGCATCCTCGCGGGCGACGGCCTGTCTCTGGGCGAGATCGGCATCCTGGTGCTGTTCGGCCTGACCTTCGCCTGGATCTCCTTCGCGTTCTGGACGGCGATCGCCGGGTTCTGCGCGCTCGCGACCGGCGGCGCCGGGTTTCGTGCCGGGGCGCGGCTCGCCGAGCCGCCGGGCCTGCCGCTGACGACACGCACCGCGCTGGTCATGCCGGTCTGCCACGAGGACCCGGACGAGGTGCGCGCGCGGCTGGCGGCGGTGTACCGATCGCTCGAGCGCACGGGCGAGCTCGCGGCCTTCGACCTCTTCGTCCTGAGCGACAGCCGAGAGCCCCAGATGGTGGCCGAGGAGGAGGCGATGTGGGCCCGCCTCGCCGCCGAGCTGGACGCCTGGGGACACCTGTTCTATCGCCGCCGGCGGGACAATCACGGGCGCAAGAGCGGCAACATCGCCGAGTTCTGCCGCCGTTGGGGCCGGCGCTACGACGGCTTCGTGGTGCTCGATGCCGACAGCGTGATGGCGGGCGAGACCCTGGTGCGGCTGGCGCGCCTGATGGCGGCCAACCCGCGCGCCGCCCTGATCCAGACCGTGCCCCAGCCGGTGCGCGCAGCGACCCTGTTCGCCCGCCTCCACCAGTTCGCGGCCCGGCTCTACGGCCCGGTCTACGCCGCCGGCACCGCCTTCTGGTACCCCGGCAAGAGCAACTACTGGGGCCACAACGCGATCATCCGCACCGCGCCGTTCATGGCGTGCTGCGGCCTGCCCGCGCTGCCCGGCACGCCACCGCTCGGCGGCGAGATCCTGAGCCACGATTTCGTCGAGGCGGCGCTGCTGCGGCGCGCCGGCTGGGAGGTCTGGCTCGAGCCCACGCTCGGCGGCAGCTACGAGGAGCTGCCCCCGACGCTCGAGGACTACGCCAAGCGCGACCGGCGCTGGTGCCAGGGCAACCTGCAGCACGCGCGCCTCCTCACCCTGAAAGGGCTCTGCCCGGTGAGCCGCGTCCACCTCGGCATGGGCGTCATGTCCTACCTCGCCTCGCCGTTCTGGTTCCTGCTCCTGGCGCTCACCACGATCGAGGCGGCGCGGGCGGATCTCAGCGACTGGGTCTACTTCCCCGAGGCCGGCAGCCTGTTCCCGGTCTGGCCGATCGCGCGCGCGGTGGAGCTGATCGGCCTGTTCACCGTGACCATGGGCATGCTGCTGCTGCCCAAGGGCCTGAGCCTGGTCCTGGCGCTCGGCGACCGTGAGCTGCGCCGGGGCTTCGGCGGCGCCGCGCGCCTGCTGCGCAGCGCCGCGGTCGAGATCGTGTTCGCCGCGCTGCTGGCGCCGATCCTGATGGTGCAGCAGACCGCGGCGGTCGTGGGGACGCTCTTCGGTCATCAGGTGCTCTGGACCGCGCAGCAGCGCGCCGGCGGCAGGCGGCGCTGGTCGGCGACCGCCCGCCGCTTCGCGATCACCACCCTGCTCGGGCTCGTGTGGGGCGGCATTGCCTGGTGGCAGGCGCCCAACCTCCTCTTCTGGCTGACGCCGGTGCTCGCGGGCCTGCTGCTGAGCGTACCGCTCGCGCATCTCACCGCGCGGGCTGATCTGGGCCTGCGCGCGCGCCGCGCCGGCTGGTTCCTGGTCCCGGAAGAGAGCTCGCCGCCGCCTGAGCTGACCCTGCTGCAGCCACCCGAGCCGGCTGGGTCTCCGCCCGAGCGGCTGCAGCCCGCGCCGGCGCTCGCCAAGAGCAGCTGAATCGCCCCGGCGTTAACCACGCGTTAACCGCACGTGGTCTAACCTGCCCGTTGCAGGCTCCCGGACCGATCCCGCCTTCCTCGATGGAGCACAGTTCGGTCCCCGTCGTGGTCGGGCGAGGAGCGCTGCCCGCAACGACGCGCGCGAGGCCATCATGGGTGGACGAATCGGGCGGTTCCTGCACATGGCCCTGATGTTGTGGCTGCTGCAGGCCGCCCCTGCGATCGCCTCAGATCCTCTGCCCGACGACGCCCGGCCGGTGATGGACCACGCCGGGCTGCTCTCCGCGCCCGCCGCCGCCCGGCTCGCGAGCCGCCTGGAGGCGTTGCAGGTCGGCGCCGGCCAAGCCGTCAATGTGCTCACGATCGAGACCACGGGTGGCGTCCCGATCGATGCCTACGTCGATCGCCTTCGGGGCTACTGGGAGATCGACCGGGGCGGCCACCCGGGCGCGCTGCTGGTGATCGCCTGGCGCGAACGGGCGATCGGGCTGGTGGAGACCGGCCAGGAGCGGACGCTCGATCCGGAGCGGCTCGGGACGATCGTGCGGGACGTGATCACGCCCGCCTTCCGCCGGAACGCGTTCGATCGGGGTATCGAAGCGGGGATCGATGCCGTGATCGCCGAGTTCGAGAGCAGCGCCCGCCGCGCGGCGGTCGCGGAAGCATCACGCAGCGAGCCCTCGGCGGCAGGTCTGCGGCGCCAGCGATCGGGCGCGGACAACCTGCCGATGCTGATGGCTACGCTGGGCTGCGCCCTGCTTGCCGGCCTCCTGGGTATCCGGGCACGGCCGGGCAGAACCGGGGCGACATCGCCCGCCGGAGCACGGTCCCGCTTGGACGCGCGTGAGGCTTGAGCGGAGCCGGCGGGGCAGATCCGAGCGGCACTCAACAGGAGCACTCGTCATGGGTCATCTGATCGCGGTCGGCAATCTCAAGGGCGGGACCGGCAAGAGCACGATCGCCGTCAATCTCGCCTGCGCGCTCGCCGAGGGCGCAGCGCACCACGTCGTCCTGGTCGATGCCGACGGCCAGGGCACGGCCACCGACTGGCACGCCGGCCACCGCCTGCCGCTAGCGGTGGAGTCGCTGCCGCTCGGCAGCGAGCGCGACGCGCAGAGATGGGTCGCCCGGGTCCTCGCGCTCAAGGCCGGGGCGGATCGGGTGGTGGTCGACCTGCCGCCCCAGGTCGGTTCCGGCATCGCCTCGGCGCTGCTCATCGCCGATCTGTTCGTGATTCCCGTGACCCCGTCGGGCGTGGATCTGCGCGCTACGGGCAAGGCGCTCGATCTGCTGCGGCGGGCCCGCGCGGTGCGCGGCGCGGACAAGCCCGCCTGCATGCTGGTGCCGAGCCGGGTCGACCGGCGCACCGCGATCGGGCGGCGCATCCATGCGACGCTCGAGCGCTTCGGCCTCAAGGTCGGTCCGGCGATCCGGCAGCGCTCGGCGCAGGTCGAGGCGTTCGACGCCGGCGCCTGGATCGGCGCGCACGCGCCCGGGTCCCCGGCGCACCAGGAAATCCGCGTGCTCAAGGACCGCATCGAAGAGGTCCTGCAGGGCATCGGCGCCGCGACCGAGCCGACGCCACTGCCCGCCTACCAGCCGGTCACCGCGCAGCCGGCGCCGACGATCATCATTCCGCGGCACCAGCCGGCAGCGGAGCCCGCCGGCGCATAGGTCCGCCCGCCGCCGGCGCCTGGCCCTGCGGCATCTCGGGGCGAGCTCGAACACACGTCCGCACTTCGGCGCGCGGTCTATCCTCCTGAAAGCTGCCCGGCAGACGATGCCGGACCGCGCGGCCAGCGAGAGGTCGGGTCAGTCCCTCACCTGGCCGCTCACCGGATCGACCTCGATCTCGACCTTGGCCCCGTCCGAGGCGACGTATTCGATCTCCCAGTGGCCATCGTCGTCGTCCCATTCGACCTCGTCGAAGTAGGCGACATCCCTCTGCTGCTCCAGCGTCTGGATGATCCGGGACAGCGGCTGGGCATCGGGTGGCGGAGGATCCGCCCATGCCGGTAGAGCCACAGCCAGAAGCCCTGCCGAAGATATCAGTACCATCGAGCGCATCGACCCTTCCCCTCACGTTCCGCAGCGACCAACCCATTATCGATGCGACGGTTCCATGCGGACTGGACGATGGCGTCCGGGTCTCGGGGGCGGCAACGACCCATCCCGCCGGTCAGACCAGCGCCTGCTCCAAGAGGCGGGCGACGTGCCAGGCTTCCCGGCCCGCGCCGTCCTTGATCTGGTGGCGGCAGCTGGTGCCGTCGGCGACCACGAGCGTATCGCGATCCGCCCGGCGCACCGCGGGCAGGAGGCTCTGCTCGGCCATACGCATCGAGATCTCGTAGTGCCCCGCCTCGTAGCCGAAGGCGCCGGCCATGCCGCAGCAGCTCGACTCGACGATCTCCAACTCGAGCTCCGGCACCAGCGCCAGGCACGTCTCGACCGCGGCCATCGAGCCGAATGCCTTCTGATGGCAGTGGCCGTGCACCAGCGCGCGGCGCCAGGGCACCGGCCTCAGGTCGAGCTGCAGCCGCCCGGCCGTGGATTCCCGCGCCAGGAACTCCTCGAGCAGCAGGGCATGCTCGGCCAGCCTGGCGGTTTCCTCGCCGGGTAGCAGCGCCGCGAACTCGTCGCGCAGGGTCAAAAGGCAGGACGGCTCGAGCCCGACCACGGCGATGCCCTGCGCCACGAAGGCTGAGAGCGCCTGGAGCATGCGCCGCGCCTCCTGCCGCGCCTCCTCGACCAGCCCTGCGGCGAGGAAGGTGCGCCCGCAGCAGAGCGGCCGGCCGCGCAGCGGATCGGCCGTGTGCACGCGATATCCCCCCGCCTGCAGGACACGCTCCGCCGCCCCGGCGTTCTCGGGCTCGAACCAGCGCGTGAAGGTGTCGACCAGCAGCACGACGTCGCGCCCGTCGCCGTGAGCGGCCTCGCCGTTGGGCCGCGCCCGGTAAGGCTCGGCGCTCCAGCGCGGCAGGGAACGCCGCGCGCTGAAACCCAGCCAGCGCTCCGAGATGGCAGCGGCGCCCGGTACGGCGTCGCGGGCATGCATCAGCCAGCGCAGCCGACTCGCAGTCGGCGCGTAGCGGGGCAGATAGGCGATCAGCCGATCCTTTGCGGACAGGCCCCGGTGCCGGTGCATGTGGTGAAGGACCTCGATCTTCATGCGCGCGAGATCGACGCCCGTCGGGCACTCCCGCCGGCAGCCCTTGCAGCTGACGCAAAGGTCGAGGGTCTGCGCCATCTCGTCCGAGACGAGGCCGTCGCGGCCGAGCTGGCCCGAGAGCGCCAGGCGCAGCGTGTTGGCGCGGCCGCGCGTCAGATGCGCCTCGTCCCTGGTGACCCGGTAGGACGGGCACATGACGCCCGGCTCGTCCTTGCGGCAGGCGCCGTTGTTGTTGCACATCTCGGCAGCGCCGAGGAACCCACCCCAGGCGCTCCAGTCGAGCGCGGGCTCGAGCGGCTGCGGGCCGTAGCCCGGGGGGTAGCGGAACAGCGTGCGCTCGTCCATGCGCGGCGCGCGCACGATCTTGCCGGGATTGAGCACACCAGCGGGGTCGAAGGCATCCTTGACCTCCTCGAAGGCGCGCACCAGCCGCGGCCCGAACATGCGCTCGTGGAACTCCGAGCGCACGATGCCATCGCCATGCTCGCCCGAGTGCGAGCCCTTGTACTCGCGCACCATCGCGAAGGCGTCCTCCGCGATCTCGCGCATCGCGCGCACGTCCATCTCCTGCTTGAGGTTCAGGATCGGGCGCACGTGCAGGCAGCCGACCGAGGCGTGCGCGTACCAGGTGCCGCTCGTGCCGTGGCGGGCGAAGACGTCCGTGAGCCGGCTCGTGAACTCGGCCAGATGCTCGAGCGGCACCGCGCAGTCCTCGATGAAGGAGACGGGCTTGCCCGCGCTCTTCATCGACATGACGATGTTGAGCCCGGCCTGGCGCACCTCCCAGATGCGTGCCTGGGCTGCCGGCTCGGTGGCCTCGACCACCGCATGGCGAAAGCCGAGGCCGGCCATGAGGTCCCCGAGCTCGCGCAGCTTGCCGAGCAGCGGGCCCTGCTCGTCGCCCGCGAACTCGACCAGCAAGAGCGCGTCCGGCTCGCCGCGCACGAAGCGGTCGATCAAGGGACGGTAGGCCGGGATCCTGCGCCCGAGCTCGATGATCGTGCGGTCGACCAGCTCGACCGCGGTCGGGCCGAGGTCGACGATCGCTTTGGTCGAGGCCATCGCCTGATAGAAGGCGGGAAAGTGGCATACGCCCAGAACACGCTGCGCCGGCAGGCGCGAGAGCTTCAGCTCGAGGCGCCGGAAGAGCGCGAGCGTGCCCTCGGAGCCCACCAGCAGATGGGCGAGGTTGTCGCCCGCCGGGCTCACCCGGTCCAGATTGTAGCCGCCGACGCGGCGCTGCACTTTGGGGAAGCGCTCGGCGATCGCGTCCGCCTCGCGCACCGCGAGCGCGCGCATGCTCTGCGCAAGCTCGACCTGGCGCGGGCTCAGGCCCATCTCCGGCAGGTTCCCCGGCAGCTGCTCGAAGCGGATCGCCTCGCCGTCGGCCATCAGCGCGTCGATCGCGAGCAGGTTGTCGACCATGATGCCGTAGCGGATCGAGCGCGCACCGCAGGCGTTGTTGCCGGCCATGCCGCCGAGCGTCGCCCGCGAGCCGGTCGAGATGTCCACGGGGAAGAACAGCCCGTGCGGCTTCAGGTGGCGGTTCAGCCGGTCGAGCACGAGCCCGGGTTCGACCCAGACCGTCCCAGCCTCGGCATCGAGCTCGAGCACCCGGTCGAGATGTTTGGAGAAGTCGATCACGAGGCCGCGGTTGACCGTCTGCCCCGCCTGCGAAGTGCCACCGCCGCGTGCCACCACCGGCACGCCGGCCTCGCGCGCAACCCCGAGCGCCGCCTGCACGTCGGCATCGCTCTTCGGGACCACGACGCCGATCGGCTCGATCTGGTAGATCGACGCGTCGGTGCTGTAGCGGCCGCGATCGAACGCTCCGAACAGAACCTGGCCCTCGATCTCGCGCCGCAGCCGCGCCGCGAGCGCCGGATCGCCCGGCGTCACGGTGTTGCCCGACCTGCCTTGCGCTCGCGCCATGCCGTTCTTCCTCCGGCGCCCAGCATAGCGCCGGGCCGCCGGCCTGCAACGCCGCACCGACAGCTAATCGCTTGAGGCGGCGTAGTTTTTGGCTACGCGCCCCGCGCCGTGCTTGTCCCCTGCCGGGTCACATGCATAATGCCCGCCAGATAGATCCGGAGGCTCGTCATGACCAGGAGCGCGCATCGCAGCGGGCGGCACTTCCTGCAGATCCCGGGGCCGACCAACGTCCCCGACCGGGTTCTGCGCGCCATCGACCGGCCGACCATCGACCATCGCGGGCCCGATTTCGTGCGGCTTGCGGGCGCGATCCTGGACGGCCTGAAGCCGGTCTTCAAGACCGCGGGGCCGGTGGTGATCTATCCCGCCTCCGGCACCGGCGCCTGGGAGGCGGCGCTCGTCAACACGCTCTCGCCCGGCGATCGCGTGCTCATGGCCGAGACGGGTCACTTCGCCAGCCTGTGGCGCGAGATGGCGGAGCGCCTGGGCCTCGAGGTGACGTATCTGCCCGGCGACTGGCGGCACGGCGCCGATCCGGAGCGGATCGAGGCCGTGCTCGCGGAGGATCGCTCGCATGCCATCAAGGCGGTCGGCGTGGTCCACAACGAGACCTCGACCGGGGTGACCTCGCGGATCGCGGAAGTCCGCCGGGCGATCGATCGGGCGCGGCACCCGGCGCTGTTCATGGTCGATACGATCTCCTCGCTCGCGTCGATCGACTACCGCCACGACGAGTGGGGCGTGGACGTCACGGTGGCCGG
>CAZXYL010000470.1:0-6202 GCA_964644915.1 uncultured Geminicoccaceae bacterium | reverse complement strand
ACGAGCCCGAAGGGCACCCCCGCGACCACGACGACCCGCCGCGCCGGGCGATCTTCGAGGTGGAATTCAGCCGCCTCGGCCGCTGCCAGATCGACGCGCTCTGCCAGGCGCGCCGGTTCGACCTCGTCCTGCGCACCGCCGCCCCGCTCGATCCCGCGCTCCGGCGCGAGATCGCGGCGATCTTCGCAGCCGCCTGCGAGGTGGGCCGGCTCGCCGGCGGGATCGGCTTTGGCTGCGGCGAGCTGCTGCGTCTGCCGTCGCCACCGGGACCGGCCGCACGGGCGATCACCGTCTGAGCGCAGCGTGGCCCGTCATGGTTTACCGTTGGTTCGGAGAGCCTTGCGCGCCGCCGCGACCGCAGGCGAGCGCGCCGCGCGCAGGCGCGAATCGACGTAGCGTCCCTGAAACAGGCGGATGCCGAGGGACTGGCCCCAGCGGATCGCATCCGCGGAGTCGCACCGGCAGAGGATCAAGCGGTCGACCCCGGTCTGCTTGATGGTCGCCTCGAGCTGCTCATGCCGCGTCTCGCTGACCTCGTCCAGGAGGTCCGGGCTCCACACCAGCTTGACCAGGTCGGCGCCCAGGCGCTTGCGGTTGATCAGGGGCAGGTGGAGGTGATGCAGGCCGTCGATGCAGATCCGATAGCCCCGCTCGCGGATGAACTCGCGCATGAAGAGGTAGGCACCGAACTCGGCATAGATGTCGATCAGCTGGAGCTCGACCACGATCTGGCCGGCAGCGCGGGGACGAAGCTCGGCATCGAAGCGCAGGAACTCGGGCGAGAGGAGGGTGGCGAGACGCAGGTTGACGCTGATCGCCTCCTGAGCGGCGCGCTCGGGCTGCTGCACCAAGGTGGCCAGCAGGCGCCGGTCGAGGCTTTCCGCGAGGCGCTGGAACAGCCAGGTGTCCGCGGTCAGATCGGTGCCGGGGAGGAGCAGCGCGGCCAGCTCGTCGATCGCCACGTAGAGCTCGCGGAAGATCGGCTGCGGCGGCATCTTGGGCAGGATGGCGCAGACCGGCTGACGGCGGACGAGGCCGGCGATGTCGGTGCCGGCGAGGTTGGCCTCGAGGCGTGCGAGGCCGGCGGGGTCGAGCGGTCTGCCCGCGGCCGGCGGCGCCGTCGGCAGCCCCTGTTCCTGCAGGCTCTCGACGAGATCCTCGAGGCGATAGCGAAAGCCGTCGTAATCGTGCTCGAGGTCGAACCAGCTGCAGAACCCCGGCGCCGGCCCCGAGAGGTCGTCGTCCTCGGGCGCCGCGTCCAGCTCCGGCTGCGCCTCGCTCGCGCCCACCAGCGGGTCGTCGCTGAACAGGTAGCGGAGCCGCAGCACGACCTGATCGACCTCGTCGACGCTGCCGCCTTCCCAGATGAACACGATGTCGCCGCTCGGCAGCTGGAACAGCTCGCTCGTCTGTCGACGCAGCAGGGCGTCGAACTCGCTCGCGGCGACGCGCAGCTGATAGTCGCGCCGGTGGTGCGGCTTGAGCTGCGAGAGGTGCAGGTGGACCGCCCGCCAGCCGTAGGGGTTGCGCTCGAGACGCCGGACGAAGGCGAGCAGTTCCGAATCGGCGTGGGCGCCGTCCAAGGTTGCCTGCATGACTGCGCTGTCCTGGGCCGTCCTGAGCTGCGCGACGTGGTAAAGCCTCACCCCCTGGTAGAGGCGGCTCCCGATCAATCTGCGGCGAAAAGACTAAAGACCCGTTAAGCTCGACGGCCATTTACCCTTGCGGCATGGGTCCCACGAGGAGCGCCGGATCGACCGCCTCCTGGAACCAGTACACCCCCCAATGCAGGTGGGCGCCCGTGACCCGCCCGGTGGCGCCGACCGCGCCCAGCACGTCGCCCTGCTCCAGCCGCTCGCCCACCTCGACCGTCACCTGCGAGAGATGGCTGTAGATGCTGTGCACGCCGTGGCCATGATCGATCATCACCGTGCCGCCGGTGAAGTACATGTCGGGCTCGGCGAGCGAGACGATGCCGCTCGCCATGGCGCGCACCGGCGTGCCCTCGGGTGCTGCGACGTCGACGCCCCGATGCGGCGACCGCGGCTCGCCGTTCAGGATGCGCTGGCTGCCGAACACGCCGGTGATCGGGCCTTCGGTCGGCCACAGCGCGGGCTCCGCGAAGCCCGGCTGGTCGGTGTCGCGCGCGCGCGCCGCGGTGATCAGGCGGCCGTCGGCGCGGATGCGCTCGAGATCCTCCTCGCTCGGCGTGACCTGGCGCGGCGGCAGGCCGTCGATCCGCTGGATCAGATAGTCGCGCCCCGCGACCTCGATCGTGTGCCGCTCCGCCCGCCCGTCGGGGTGGCGCACCTCGAGCAGCGCCGTGCGCTCCGCATCGCGGCCGAAGCCGAACACGAACCGCCCGTCGGCATCGACCCGCAGCTGACGGCCGTCCAGGACGACCTCGCTGCCCGGGACTGCCTGGCCATGGACCAGCCCGCCCTGCACCGGCTCGCCCTCGAGATGCAGCTCCTGCGCCGCCGCACCGCCGCCGAGCCAGACGAGGACCAACGCCCCGAACCACCACCGCATGCATCACCTCCTCGGACCGAAGCTCTACGAGGGGTTGCTTGCCAAACTCCTGCCCCCCATGGCAAGCGCGCTTTCGCGTGTCGGGGCGTCACCCCGGCTCCAGCCCGTAGCGCTCGACCACGACCGGCTGGATCACGCCGGCGTACAGCGCCAGCAGGACGAGCCGGGCGTCCAGGCTGTCGCCGGCCGCGAGCGCGGCCTCCAGGCGCGCCTCGACCGCGGCCGCAAGCTCAGGCCCGTTGGCCTCGGTGAAGGCTTGCGGGCCCAGCATGCAGTAGCCGAGGAGCGCCGCGGCGGCGGCGCAGGCCTGCCGGTCGGGGCTGCCGCCATGCACCTCCTGGAGCAGCTTCAGCGTCGTGAGCTTGATCGCCTCCGGCACCAGCCGGGGGTGCAGGTCCACGGCATGGAGCGCCTGGTCGAGGCGTCGCAGCTCGTGCGAGCGGCCGAAGATGCCCAAGAAACCGATCATGGGCGCAGGCTAGCACCAGGACCCTCCGGCTCAAGACCCGAGCGCGGGCGCCGGGGCCTTGGCACGCCCCGCGGCGCGTCCGGTGCTGACGGTTCTTGACACCGGGCCACGATGTCGGTGCAACAGGAGAGGGGAGGCCCATCCAGTGTCCGGAGGTTCACCATGCGCGGATCGCATCGCTTCACCGCACTCCCGGGCGCCGTCGCGCTCGCCGCCTATCTCGCCACCGGTGCTGGGGCCTCGGCCCAGGAGCAGTTGCGTGGCTGGAACATCCACACGCCGGGCTATCCGGTCTCCGAGGGCATGGAGGAGTTCGCCCGGCTGGTCGAGGAGCGCACCGACGGGCGCTACCAGCTGCAGGTGTTCCACTCGGGCGAGCTCGGCGATCAGCCCGCGGCGATCGAGCAGCTGCAGTTCGGCGCCATCGACTTCGCGGTGTTCAATCTGGTGCCGCTGAACCCCGTCGTGCCCGAGACCATGGTGCCGTGCCTGCCGTTCATCTTCGCCTCCTCGGAGCACATGTACGAGGTGATGGACGGCGAGATCGGCGATACCATCGCCGAGGCCATGGCCGAGGAGGGCATCACCAGCCTCGCCTGGTACGCCAGCGGCGCGCGCTCGTTCTACACCCGCGACACCCCGATCCACGGGCCCGGGGACATCCAGGGTATGGCGATCCGGGTGCAGAGCTCGGATCTGTTCCTGCGCATGATCGAGGTGATGGGCGGCAACCCATCGGTGATCGCCTTCGGCGAGCTGTACACGGCGCTGCAGACGGGGGTGGTCGACGGCGCCGAGAACAACTGGCCGTCCTATGAGGACACCGGCCACTACGAGGTGGCACCTTACTACACCGTGAACGAGCATACGATCGTGCCCGAGACGCTGGCCGTCTCGGCCGATCTCTGGGCCCGGCTGTCGGAGGAGGACCGCGAGATCTTCCGTCAGGCGGCGCGGGAATCCGCCGAGCTGCAGCGTGAGCTCTGGCACGAGCGGGAGGCGGAGAGCCGGAAGATCGTCGAGGAGGCCGGGGTCACCATCATCGAGGGTGACGAGGTCGACAAGGCAGGCTTCCAGGAGGCCATGGCGCCGGTCTACGACGAGTTCGCGAGCGAGCCGCACATGGCTGAGCTCGTCAAGCGCATCCAGGAGTTCGAGACGAACTAGCGTCGCTCCCGGCCCCGGGCGGGGGCATGCGCCCGCCCCCGGCCCGGACACGGGATCTCGACCCGCCATGTGGTTCCTCAAGGGCTATCACACGTTCGCGACCTGGATCGCGCGCGTGACCGGGGTCCTGGCCATGATCGGCCTCATCACCCTGGTCACGATCACCGGCTGGCAGGTCTACGGGCGCTACGTGCTGCGCAGCACGCCGGTCTGGGTGGAAGGGGCCGCCCTGCTCCTGATCCTCTACATCTCGTTCACGGTTGCCGCGATCGGCGTCCGCGAGCGGTTCCACATCGGCATCGTGACCCTGCCCGAGATGCTGGGCCCGCAGGCACGGCGCGCGCTCGAGGGCTTCACCGACCTGATCCTGCTCCTGTTCGGGGTCGGCATGACGTGGTGGAGCCTCGAGCTCGTCATGCGCACCTGGAACCGGCTGATTCCGATGGTGGGCCTGCCGGTGGGAACGAAGTACCTGGCGCTCGTGGTCTGCGGCGTCCTGATCGTCCTGTTCACGCTCGAGCGGCTGTTTCTCCTCGTCGCACACTGGCTTGGGAAGGACCTCGAAGAGTACCCGACATGGGTCTGATCATCCTCTTCGGGAGCTTCTTCCTGCTCGTGGCGATGGGGATCCCGATCGCCTTTTGCCTGGGCATCGCCGCGCTCATCGGGTTTCTGTACGAGGGCATCCCGGCGCTGGTGGCGTTCCAGCGCATCCAGGCGGGCATGGAGAGCTTCACCCTGCTCGCCATCCCGTTCTTCATCTTCGCCGGCGAGCTGATGCAGCACGGCGGCATCGCGGATCGCCTCGTGCGCTTCGCCTCGGCCCTGGTCGGCCGCATCCGGGGCGGGCTCGGCGTGGTCAACGTGTTCACCAGCATGCTGTTCGGCGGCATCTCGGGCTCGGCGGTGGCCGACACCTCGGCGCTGGGCTCGATCTTCGTGCCGATGATGAAGCGCAAGGGCTACCACGGCGACTACGCGGTCAACGTCACCGTCACCTCGTCGATCGCCGGCGTCCTGATCCCGCCGTCGCACAACATGATCATCTATTCGCTGGCGGCCGGCGGCGGGGTCTCGATCGGCGTGCTGTTCATGGCCGGCGTCGTCCCGGGCATCCTCATGTGCCTGTGCCTGGCCGTCGCCGCCTATCTGGTCGCCGTCCGGCGCGGCTATCCGCGCGAGGACTTCCCGGGATTCGCGCTGCTGCTGATCTACGGCGCGCAGGCACTGCCGGGCCTGATGACGGCGGTCATCATCCTGGGCGGCATCCTTCTGGGCATCTTCACCGTGACCGAATCCGCCGCCATCGGGGCGATCTACGCCTTGCTGGTCACGGTGCTGGTCTATCGCGGCCTCGGCTGGCACGAGTTCACCGTCGCCACGGCGGCCGCCGTGCGCACCACGGCGATGGTCATGGTGCTGATCGGGAGCGCGTCCGCCTTCGGCTACATGCTCTCGCACTACCGGGTCGCGGCGATCACGGCGCAGTTCCTGACCGAGATCACCGACAACCCGATCCTCTTGATGCTGCTGATCAACCTGATCCTGCTCGTCCTGGGGGCGATCATGGACATGGCGGCTTTGATCCTGATCACCACGCCCATCTTCCTGCCGGTGGTCACAGCCTTGGGGGTCGACCCGGTCCAGTTCGGCATGATCGTGCTCATGAACCTGGGGCTTGGCCTGTGCACCCCGCCGGTCGGCGCCTGCCTGTTCGTGGGCTGCGCCGTCGGCGGTGAGCGCATGGAGACGGTGATCAAGACGATCTGGCCGTTCTACGCGGCGATCCTGGTGGCACTGCTGCTGACCACCTACGTCCCGGCGATCTCTCTCTGGCTGCCGGGTGTGCTCTTCGGCTACGGGTAGGCAGCTGGGCCTTGTGATGTTCGCTCAGGCCTCCCAGCTCGCCCACTTCTTGCCGATCAGGAAGAACAGCACGTAGAGCGAGATGCCGATGGTCGCGAGGATCAGGATGCAGGCGAAGAACTGCGGCATCTGGATCAGCGAGGAATAATACGCGAGCCGGTTGCCGAG
>CAZXYL010000469.1:0-2011 GCA_964644915.1 uncultured Geminicoccaceae bacterium | reverse complement strand
CCGGCCGGTCTGCTTGCCGAACCCGTAAACATCATCAGGGAAGACGATCAGGGCAGAGTTGACCCGCGCCGCCCGGCCGACGGTGTCATCTCCTCCTCAGGTCAGGCCCGCCGGAGCGCGCGTCTCTGCTCGGTCGTCCGCCATCATTGAGCGATCTCGATCCTAGTGAAGACCCCCGGCACGCGGGCGAGCGCCGCGTCGCGCGTGAGCAGCGGCACCTGCAGGGTTTCAGCCAGCGCGATGTAGAGCGCGTCATAAATCGTGACGTTTTGGCGCAGCTGGAAGGCGCGCGCCAGGAGGCGAGTGTGGGCGAACCGCGCGATCGGCACCGCCATGAACACCGCAAGCGCCCGGATCGCATGCTGGCTCGCCATTCGATCGGTCAGAACGTTGCGGCGGAGGGCATGCGCGACCTCGGCATCGAGCAGGTGCGGTGCTGCGAGCCGTGCGCCTCGCCCGTCGGGCGGCAGAACCTCGGCGCCCCGGCCGTGCAGCAGCCACTCGGCTACGACCGATGCGTCGATGACGATCAGGGCAAGGGGCCCCGCAGCTTGCGGATCGTGACCGCGGGATCCTCGTCGAGCTCCACCGGCTCGAGCTGACGGACCCGCTCGAACCACTCCTCGAGCGTGAGCTGGTGCGCGTCCTCGGAGATCCGGCGCAGCAGGTATTCCGACAGGCTCATGCCCGCCTTGGCGGCTTTGATCTTGAGCGCCCGATGCACGTCGTCGGGCACGTTGCGGATCTGGATCATCTTGGACATGCGCAAAACATGTTCGCATGCGCTGCGCATGTCAACCGCCGCTGTCCCGCCTGCGCACCTCGCGCCGGATCAGGACGGCGAGGCCCCAGGTCAGGCTGAGCGTGATCTGCTCGCCGCCGTCCTCGATCACCGTGAAAAGGAGATCCGCGTATCGGAAGCTGTCCATCAGGATGATGTGCGCCATGTCGGCCCCGACCGCGAACGCCAGCAGCACCCCGAACGCCGCCAGGAGCAGGAGACCGTTGCTGCGATCGTCCGGGGGCGACCTGACGAGCGGAGCGATCGCAGCCGCGAGCAGCGTGACGCCGACCGCCGCCCAGACGATCAGCTCGCCGAGATCCACTGGCCGGAGCCCGCCGAGCGCCGGCAGGGCCAGGGCGTGCGCCAGGCGGTAGCCGATCCGTTCGTGCAACTGCAGCGCGTCGTCGAGCAGCGCGAAGGCGAAGATGGCGCCCAGGGCCAGGTAGACCGGTCGTTCCCTGCCCCGCGGGATCGACAGCAACAAGGCGACGATCACGGCCATCTTCAGGTAGCCGAAAAACTCCGGGTACGAGAGATCCTCCCCGATATCCCAGCGCCAGCCGAGCACCGGCACGTCGTCGTTGTAGAGCGAAATGCCGATGGCGTGGCCCGCATGCACGGCCACGAACAGCAGATCGATGGCGACGAGCGCGCCGCACAAGCCGACCACGCGCCGGTCGGTGAAGGGCGCGAGCCGGGTAACCTGATGCCGCGCGGTCAGGTCGCCTCCAGCACGGCCGAGAGGAACTGGCGGGTGCGCTCGTTCCTGGGCTCGCCGAAGAGTTGCGCGGGCGGGCCCTGCTCGGCGATCTTGCCCGCATAGAAGAAGCACACCCGATCCGCGAACTCCCTGGCGAAGCCCATCTGATGCGTGACCATGAGCATGGTGAGGTCGTGCTCCGCGCCCAGCTTGCGGATCACGTTCAGGACCTCGCCCACGAGTTCCGGGTCGAGCGCCGAGGTGACCTCGTCGAACAGCATCACCTTCGGGCGCATGGCGAGCGCGCGCGCGATCGCGACCCGCTGCTGCTGCCCGCCCGAGAGCTGGCTCGGGTAATGCTGCATCTTGTCCGCGAGCCCGACCATGGCGAGCAGCTCCTCGGCCCGGGCGCGCGCCTCCCGCCTGGACAGGCCGAGCACGTGGAGCGGCGCCTCCATGCAGTTCTGGAGCGCGCTCATATGCGGGAACAGATTGAAGTGCTGGAAGACCATGCCGATGTGGCCGCG
>CAZXYL010000468.1:0-2316 GCA_964644915.1 uncultured Geminicoccaceae bacterium | reverse complement strand
CTTGCTCGCCCCATGATGCTGGTCCGGTGGCATGAAGCCTTTGCAGCTCACTGCGCCGTTTGGTACGCTATACAACCGAAGTTCGTTCGCCACCGTGGCAGTCCTTTGATCAGCAATTGACGCGACGGATCTGGCGTTCTGCGGGGAGGGGCATCATGGGGAGGAACTTCGACCGGCGTGACTTTCTGAAGTCGTCGACCGCGCTTGCCGCGACCGCGGTTACCTGCGGCGGCGTCCTGCAGAGCCATCGCGCACAGGCGGCGCCGATCGAAGTCCCGACCGTGGACCGGCTGACGGTGCAGGTCCTCATCGACAGCAATCACGACATCTTTCTCGGGGCGCAGACCGCGGGCGGCGTCGAGATCCAGCGGGCGCGCGGCGGCTCGGATTTCCGCAAGATCCTGCACAATCAGTGGGGTCTTTCGCTCCTCCTCGACTCGGCACGCGGTGACGGGTCTCGGACGATTCTGCTCGACTTCGGCTACACCGCCGAGGCTCTGCTCAACAACATGGACATCCTGGGCGTCGATCCTTCGACGATCGAAGCTCTGGTTCTCAGCCACGGCCACTTCGACCACTTCGGTGGTCTGCTGGGCTTCCTGGACGCGTATCGGGACGTGTTGCCGGCCGATCTCGCGCTGTACGCGGGCGGAGAGGACAATCTCTGCCATCGCCACGGCCGAACGCCGACCGAGGGTCAGTTCACCGACTTCGGTGTCCTGGATCGGCGCGAGCTGGCCGCGCGCCGGCTCACGACCGTCCTCGCGGACCAACCGACCGTGATCGCGGACCATGCCTTCACGACCGGCCCGATCGAGCGCTCCAGCTTCGAGGAGGTTCTGCCCAACACCATGGTCGAGTACGGAATCCGCGACGGGCTCGGCTGCGATGCCTCGCATTTCACCTCGGCCGAGCTGCAGGGTCAGATCGTGCCGGATGAGCATCATCACGAGCATGCGACCTGCTACAACGTCAGGGACAAGGGCCTGGTAGTGATCGCCTCCTGCGGTCACGCCGGCATCATCAACACCATCCGTCAGGCCCAGGCGGTCTCGGGGGTGAACCAGGTGCACGCGCTCATCGGCGGCTTCCACCTGGGTCCCGCGCCGGTGCCGTACATCGCGCAGGCCGTGGCCGAGCTGAAGGCGCTCGAGCCCGACGTCGTGGTCCCGATGCATTGCAGCGGCGTCAACTTCACCCAGGCGATGCGCGAGCAGATGCCGGATGCGCTGCTCATCTCCTCCACCGGCAGCCGCATGACCTTCGGTGCCTGAGACGCTGGAGGACCCGAGAAAACCTGAGGCGGTGAGAAGACGTCTGTTCGCGATCGGCTGCGCGATCGGTCTCTGCCTCTGGGAACCCCCGCCGTCGCTGGGCCAAGCGGGCGACCCGCCATCGGCGGCGGCGCTCATGGACGAGCTGATGTGGGGGCAGGGGCCGATCGGCGGCCCGTTCGAGCTGATCGACCACACAGGAACGCGCCGCACCGACGCCGACTTTCACGGCAAGCTGGCGCTGCTCTACTTCGGCTACACCTTCTGCCCGGACATCTGCCCCGCCGATTTGCTCGAGATCGCGTCGGCCCTCGACCTGCTGGGCGATGCCGGCGAAAAGGTCCAGCCGATCTTCGTCACGATCGACCCCGAACGCGACACCCCGGAGCGACTGGCGAGCTACGTGGAGCTGTTCCACCCGCGTCTGATCGGACTGACCGGAGAGGCTGATGCGATCCGACAGCTCGCGCTCGCCTACAAGGTTCACTACGCCAAGGTCCACCTGCCGGTCTGGTCGGACTACGCCCTGGATCACAGCGCGTTCATCTACCTCATCGGTGCCGATGGGGAATATCTGGGCTTCTTCCCGCCCGGCACGTCGGCGGAGCGCATGGCGGCGATCATCAGACCGCATCTGAACCGACTTCTTGGCAGGCACGACGTGGCCATTCAGCCGAACAGCGCATCGAGCTCGCGGTAGTCGGGGAGCGTCGTTTCGACCGGTTGGCCGGCGCGGAGCACCACGCGGTCGTGCTGCGGGCGGGAGAGCAGCTCGCTGTAGTGTCGCGCGCGGAACAGGATCAGATCGGCGGGCGCGCCGACGCGGATCACGCCCGCGCCCTGCAGGCCCATGACTTCGGCCGGGGTGCGGGTCACGGCCGCGGGCCAGGCGCCGACCGGGCGGTCGAGATGGGCGATGCGGGTCGCCTCCCGGAAGACCTCGAGCACGTCGTGGTCGCCGTAGCCGTAGAACGGGTCGCGGCAGTTGTCCGAGGCAATGCCCACGGGAATGCCGCGCGCGGCCAGCTCGTGCAGCAGGGTG
>CAZXYL010000467.1:0-3292 GCA_964644915.1 uncultured Geminicoccaceae bacterium | reverse complement strand
GTGCTGGGCGGCATGGGCTCGCCGATCGGCAGCCTCGTGGGCGGGCTGATCCTGGGCGTGCTGGAGAGCCTGGGCGCGCTCTACATCTCCTACACCTACCGCGACACCTTCGCCTTCGGCATCCTGATCCTGGTGCTGCTCTTGCGCCCGCAGGGCCTGTTCGGCGAGCGGGCGCGGGAGGTGTGAGATGAGCGGCTCGCGTCTGCGCACCCGCAACGAGTTCCTGGCCTCGCTGCTCTTCCTCGCGCTGGTGGCGCTCTTGCCGCTCTGGGTGACCTCGACCTACTGGCAGGGCCTCTTCGTCGTCTCGATGTACTTCGCCCTGCTCGCGGTGGCCTGGAACCTTCTGGCGGGCTACACGGGCCAGTTCTCCCTGGCGCCGACCGCGTTTGCCATGATCGGCGCCTACACCACGGGGCTGCTCGCGCATCACTTCGGCCTCTCGCCGCTGATCGGCATTCCCGCCGCGATCGTCGTGTCGGCCGCGGTCGGCATGGGCCTCGGGCGCGTGGTGTTCCGCCTGCGCGGGCCGTATCTCGCGCTCACCACATTGGCGTTTGCCGAGATTCTGCGCCACGTCGTGCGCAACGCGCACGAGATCACCCGCGGCGAGTTCGGCCTGCGCGTGCCGGCCCTTTTCGACCATCACCTGGCCTACTACTACGTCTTTCTGGCGCTGCTGCTGGCGGTGCAGATCGGGCTGTACCTCATGCTGCGCTCGCCGGCCGGGCTCTATCTTCAGGCGATTCGCGACGACGAGACGGCAGCCGCCAGCCGAGGCGTGAACGTGATCGTCTGGAAAACCGTGGCCTTTGCGATCAGCGGCGCGATCTGCGGCATCGCAGGCGCGCTGTATGTGCACTTCGCCGAGATCGCGAGCCCGCAGATCGGCCACATCTTCGAGACCGGCCTGGTGCTGGCCTCGGTCGTGATCGGCGGCATGGGCACCATGATCGGCCCGATCGTGGGCGCCTTTCTGGTCGAGATCACCTCCGAGCAGTTCCGGGCCATCGGCCTCAACCACATGCTGTTCTTCGCCTTCATGGTGATCGTGATCGTGCGCTTCTTCCGCGAGGGGCTCTGGGGGCTGGCCATGCTGGCGCTGCGCCCCTGGCTCGACGAGCCCGCGCGCCGGCGACGCCCGGCCGAGGCGAGCGGCTCGTGAGCTTCCTCGAGATCGACCAGGCCAGCCTGCGCTTCGCCGGCCTGCTCGCCGTCGATCACGTCTCCCTGCAGATCGAGCAGGGCGAGATGGTGGGGCTGATCGGCCCGAACGGGTCCGGCAAGACCACGCTCTTGAACATCATCACCGGCAATTACGCGCCCGATTCGGGCGAGGTGCGTCTGCAAGGGCGGCGGATCGACGGCCTGCGACCGAATCGGATCGCGCGCCTGGGCATCGCGCGCATGTTCCAGCTCACCCGCCTCTTCCGGCGCCTCAGCACGCTCGACAATCTGATCGTAGCCGGCTGCGCGGTCGGGCGCGGCTACCACGAGGCGCAGATGCGTGCGGACGCGCTGATCGACGAGCTTGGCCTCGGCGAGGTGCGCGACGAGGACGGCGCCAACCTCTCGGGTGGCCAGCAGAAGCTCCTGGAGTTCGGCTGCATGTTCATGGGCGACCCCAAGCTCGCGGTGCTCGACGAGCCGTTCGCCGCCATCCACCCGACCATGCGCGAGATCATGGTGCGCATCATCAAGGGCCGGCATGCCAAGGGGCAGACCTTCCTGGTCGTCAGCCACGACATCCCCGCGGTGATCGACCTGCGCCCGCGCCTCGTGGTCATGAACGCCGGCAGCGTGATCGCGGAGGGCGGTTTCGAGAGCGTGCTCAACGACCCTGAGGTGATCGAGGCCTATCTCGGCGGGGCGGCAGCGTGAGCGCGACCATGGCCGATGGCGAGCACGCGCTCCTGCGCATGGAGCACGTGACCGCCGGCTATGCCCAGGACATCGACATCCTCCAGGAGGTCTCGCTCACCCTGCCCGAGGGGC
Source organism: uncultured Geminicoccaceae bacterium (assembly GCA_964644915.1). Lineage (GTDB taxonomy): Bacteria > Pseudomonadota > Alphaproteobacteria > Geminicoccales > Geminicoccaceae > CAZXYL01. Next base: position 1,297 of record CAZXYL010000467.1, on the reverse strand, counting down.
AGACTGTGGGCGTGATCGGGCTCAACGGTGCCGGCAAGTCCACGATCATGCGCACCATCTACGGCTTCCTGCAGCCCAAGCGCGGGCGCATCTTCCTCGAGGACCATGACATCTCGAGCACGCCGCCGCATCAGATGCTCTTCCGCCGCGTCTGGTACATCCCGCAGGAGTCCAGCCTCTTCCCCTACCTTTCGGTCGAGGACAATCTCGAGCTCGTGCATCGCAAGCTGATGGGCGCCAGGCCCGCGGTGCCGCCGCGGGCGACCGAGGAGGTGCTCGATCGCTTCCCGATGCTGCGCGAGCGGCGCAAGGGCCAGGCCGGCAACCTCTCGGGCGGCCAGCAGAAGATGCTGCAGTTCGCGCTTGCCCTCCTCGTGCGCCCGCGTCTCTGCCTGATCGACGAGCCGACGGTGGGCCTCGCCCCCAAGATCGCCGAGGAGGTCTACGACTGGATCGAGACCTTCCGCGACCAGGAAGGCATGACCATCCTCCTGGTCGAGCACAATGTGCGCAAGGTGATCGAGATGGTCGACCATGTGTACGTGCTGAGCCTCGGCCGCATCGCCGCCTCGGGCCCGCGGGCCGAATTCCAGAGCGACCTGCACGAGCAGGTGCGCGAGTGGCTCGGCATCCGCCTCTGATCCCACCTGTTCAAGGCCTGCGCGCGACGTGGGCGGCGAAGCCGTCCTGCAGCACCTCGTCCCAGCCGTGCTCGTAGGCACGATGGCGCTGCTCGTCGCCCGCTCGCCAGCCGCTGTGGATCAGCTCGATCCGGGTGCGGGTCTCGGCTGGCGCGGAGAAGTCGATCTCGAGCATGGTGTGATCGTTGGGGTCGCCGCCCGGGTGCCACGTGAGCGCGAGACGCCGGGGCGGGTCCCAGGTCATGATTGTGCCCCAGCGGTGGCGCGCGCCGTCCGTGGTGGTCTCGAAGATGCCGCCGCCCGGCCCGCCGTCGACCCAGCAGCCGGTGGCGTCCGCCCGGCCGACCGAGTAGGTGGCGAGCGGCCACCAGCGGCCGATCTCCTGGGTGAAGAGGCGAAACGCCTCGGTCATCGGGACCTCCACCTCGACGGTCTTGTGGATCGGGTCGAGATCGTCCGCCATGGGTTCCTCTCGTCGTCGGTTGCCGGCGTGGTCCGCCTGCGATAGTAGCGGGGCGAAAGCGCAGGCGCAGGGAGATCAACGCACATGAAGCAGGTCCAGTTCGACGCGTTCGGCCCGCCGCACGAGGTCGCCGCCTGCGTGGAGGCGGCCGATCCGGGCGCACCGGGGCCGGCGGAGGTCGTGGTCGAGGTCC
>CAZXYL010000466.1:0-2037 GCA_964644915.1 uncultured Geminicoccaceae bacterium | reverse complement strand
GGGGTGACCGGGGTTCGGCACCTCCACCAGCACCGTGTCGATCATCGGCAGGTCGTTGGCCACCGGCATGCGGTAGTCCAGGAAGCTGGCGTTCCGGAGCCGGCCGTCTTCGTCGTAGACGTACTCCTCGTTCAGCGCCATGCCGATGCCCTGGGCGACGCCGCCCTGGATCTGGCCCTCGACGTACGACGGGTGAATGGCCGTCCCGACGTCCTGGATGGCGGTGTAGCGGAGGATCTCCACCTTGCCGGTGTCGCGGTCGACCTTCACGTCGACGATGTGGCCGGCGTAGGCCGGGCCCTGCGTGTTCTTCGTGAGCGACGCGGAGACGGCGATGCGGCCGCCGGTCGCGGCGAGCTGGCCGGCCAGTTCGCCGAAGGACATCTCCTTGCCTTCGGGCCCGCGAATCGTGCCCTCGTCGCTGTACTCGACCTGGTCGGCGTCGGCCTCCCAGATCTTTGCGGCGCGCTCGCGCATCTGCTCGCGGATCTGCATGCCGAGCTCGTACGCCACCCAGCCGCCGGCGAACGTGGTGCGGCTTCCGCCGGTGACGTGCGTCCAGCCGACGGAGTCGGTGTCGACAACCTGCGGCTTCACTTGCTCCATGCCGAGGCCGAGCGTCTCGGCGAGCTGCATGGCGAGCGAGGCGCGCGTGCCGCCGATGTCGGTCGAGCCGAGGATCAGCGACACGGTGCCGTCCGAGTTCACCGCGGCGCTCGAGCTGCTCTCCATGCCGCCGTTGAACCAGAAGCCCATCGCCACACCGCGCCCGACGTCCTCGCCGGTCAGCTCGGACGTGTAATGCGGGTGGCTCTTGATGCTGTCCATGACCTCGACGGCGCCAATGCGCGGGAAGGGCTGTCCGGCCGTGTTCGGCGTGCCTTCCTGCGACGCGTTCTTCAGGCGCAGATCCATCGGGTCCATGTCGAGCTGCTCGGCGAGTTCGTTGATCACGGCCTCGACCGCGAACTCGGAGGCGGGCGCGCCGGGGGCGCGGTAGGCCGCGGTCTTCGGGCCGTTCACGACCACGTCGAAGCCCTCGACCGACTGGTTCGGGATGTTGTACGGGGCGAACGCGCACTGCGCGCCTGCGCCCATGGGCGATCCGGGGTACGCGCCGGCCTCGTAGGCGAGATAGGCGTACGCGCCGGTGATCGTGCCGTCACGCTTCGCGCCGACCTTCACGCGCATGTAGGTGGCGGAGGTGGGGCCGGTCGCCTGGAAGACGGCTTCGCGCGTCATCCACAGCTTCACCGGGTGCCCGGTCTTGCGCGAGAGCAACGCGGCGAGCGGCTCGAGGTAGACGCCGAGCTTGCCGCCGAAGCCGCCGCCGATCTCCATCGGCACGATCTTGATCTTCGAAACCGGCACGTGGCAGAGGGCGGCCATCGCGTCGCGCACGCTGAATGCGCCCTGCGTGGACGTCCACACCGTGATCTCACCGTCGCGGTTCCAGAATGCGGTGGCGTTCTGGGGCTCGATGTAGCCCTGGTGGAACATGCCGGTCTCGAACTCGCGCTCGACGATCACGTCGGCCTCGGCCATGCCCTTGTCGACGTCGCCCTTCTCGAGCTTCATGTGCAGCGCGATGTTCGTGGGCTTGTCGGTCGGCAGGGTGGAGCCGGCGGCGCGCACGGTCGTGCGCAAGTCGTCGTGCAGGATCGGGGCGGTGTCGAGCATCGCCTCGCGCACGTCGAGCACGGACGGGAGCACTTCGTACTCGACCTCGATCAGCGCGACCGCGTCTTCGGCGATGTGCTGATCCGTGGCCGCCACGGCCGCGATCGCGTGGCCGTGGTAGAGCGCCTTGGTGCTCGCGAGGACGTTGTCCTGCATGAAGTTCGCCTGCGGTCGCGTCTCGCCGAGATCGACGGCGTCCGTCCCGATCTCGCCGAAGTCGCTTGCGGTGACCACGGCCTTCACACCGGGCAGCGCCTCCGCCTTCGAGGTGTCGATGCGCTTGATCTTCGCGTGGGCGTGCGGGCTGCGGAGCACCGCGCCGAAGAGCATGCCCTCCGCCTTGGTGTCGGCGCCGTA
>CAZXYL010000465.1:0-9498 GCA_964644915.1 uncultured Geminicoccaceae bacterium | reverse complement strand
AACACGGGCGGTCGGGATGGCCAGAAGATCGTCTACGGCATCCGGCCCGAGCACCTCTCGCTGGCCCCGAGTGGCGCCACCGCCACGCTGCCGGCGGAGGTCGCGGTCGTGGAGCCGACCGGCGCCGAGATCCTGGTGTTCACGCACACCGCCGGCCAGGAGGTCTCGGCGGTGTTCAAGGAGCGGCACAGGTTCCACCCGGGCGACGAGATCGCGCTGGCGCCCAACCTGGACACCGTGCACCTGTTCGACCGCGAGACGGGCCAGCGCGTCTAGTCGAGCGCTCGGCGCCGGCGCGCCGGGCGATCGAGTCCGGCGCGCGGCCGGCCCCGTCGGGGCGCCGCTGAACCGGGCGAACCTGCCAACAAGAGATCAGACGCGGCCTGCCCTGGCGCGCGGCACGGCGGCGCGTGTCCGGAACCGCGCACGCAGTCCCGACTTGTGAAAATGCTGGCGGCTATTATCAATGTCGTGGATCTGAAGTGGCAGATCCTTGGCGCACCGTCGCCTCGCCGTGGGCAGGGTACGGACCAGTAGACCATGGGACGCTCGATTTTCCGTTACATCCTGCGCCACAGCCTGCGCTCGCAGATCCTCATCCTCGCGCTGACCGTGGTCTCGTTCCCATTTCTCTACATGACCCTCGAGCTGCCCAAACTGATCATCAACGACGCGCTCGCGGCCGGCGGCGGTTCCCGCTACTTCCTGGGCTACGATCTGACGCGCGTGGAGTACCTGTTCGTGCTCTGCGGGATCTTTCTGGGTCTGGTGCTGGTCAACGGCGGCTTCAAATACGTCATCAACGTCTATCAGGGAATCGTCGCCGAGCGCATGCTGCGGCGCCTGCGCTACGACCTCTATTCCGCCGTGCTCCGGTTCCCCCTGCCGCAGTTCCGCCGGGTCTCGGCGGGCGAGCTGGTCTCGATGATCACCGCCGAGGTCGAGGCGATCGGCGGCTTCATCGGCGATGCCTTCGCGCTCCCGGCGTTCCAGGGCGGCACCCTGATCACGATCCTGATCTTCATGTTCGCCCAGGACCCGATCATGGGTCTCGCGGCGGTCATCCTCTATCCGGTGCAGATCTACATCATCCCGAAGCTGCAGCGGCAGGTGAACGCGCTCGGCAAGCAGCGTGTGCGCCAGGTGCGCCGGCTCTCGGAGCGGATCGGCGAGACCGTGGGCGGCGTGCGCGACATCCGCGCCAACGACGCCACCCAATACGAGCGGGCACGCTTCAGCGATCAGCTCGGGACGATCTTCAAGATTCGCTACCAGATCTACCGGAAGAAGTTCTTCATCAAGTTCCTCAATAATTTCCTCGCCCAGCTCGGGCCATTCTTCTTCTATTCGATCGGGGGCTACCTGGTCATCCGCGGCAACTTGACCTTGGGCGCCCTGGTGGCGGTGATCGCCGCGCACGAGAAGCTGTATTCGCCCTGGAAGGAACTGCTCAACTACTATCAGATGATGTGGGATTCCCGCATCAAGTTCGAGCAGGTGGTGGCGCAGTTCGACCCGCCCGGCATGCGGGACGAGACAATGCAGATCGCAGAGCCCGAGCGGGCGATCTCGCTGCACGCGCCGATGCGCGCGACCAATCTCACCCTGGTGAGCGACGACGGCGTGACGCTCCTCGACGGCATCACCTTCGCGGTCGACCTGCCGACGCGCCTCGCCCTGGTCGGCCCCGCCGGCGCCGGCAAGGAGGAGCTGACCCTGCTGCTCGCCAATCTGCTCGAGCCGAGCAGCGGCCGGGTCATGATCGGTGATGTCGAGCTGCACAAGCTGCCCGAAGCGGTGACCGGGCGGCAGATCACCTATGTCGGCTACCCCGCCCAGATCTTCGCCGGCACGATCGCGGACAATCTGCTCTTCGGGCTGAAGCATCGACCGGTCGGCGAGTACCGCCTGGACGGCCCCGCCCGCGAGGAGTACGAGCGCGACCGGCACGAGGCCAAACGCTCTGGGAACTCGCCGTTCGACGTGCGCGCCGACTGGATCGACTACGCTGCTGCCGGGATCAGCAGCCCGGAGGAGCTGGTGCGCGCGGCGGTGCGGGCGCTCTCGATGGTGATGCTGGACCGCGACGTCTATCAGATGGGCCTGCGCGGCACGATCGATCCCGAGCGCAGCCCGCAGGTGGCGCAGCGCATGCTCGAGGCCCGGCGCGCCATGGAGGAGCGGCTCCAGGACGAGCGGCTCGGGCGACTGGTCGAGGCCTGGCATCCCGACCGCTACAACACCAACGCCTCGGTGGCAGAGAATCTGCTCTTCGGCACGCCGATCGGCGAGGAGTTCGAGGACGGCAATCTCGCGGCTCACCCACATGTCCAGCGGGTGCTCCAGGAGGTCGGCCTGACCGCCACCCTGCTCGACGTCGGCCTCAAGGTTGCGAGCACGATGGTCGAGCTGTTCGCGGACCTGCCGCCCGATCACGAGTACTTCCGCCAGTTCAGCTTCATCCATCCGGACGATCTGCCGGACTACCGGGCGCTGATCAGCCGCGCCGACCCCGCCCGGCTGGAGGCGCTGAGCGCGCCCGACCGCGAGCGCCTGCTGTCGCTGAGCTTCAAGCTGATCCCGGCGCGCCATCGCCTCGATCTGGTGGACGAGGACCTCCAGGGCCGCCTGCTGGAGGCGCGCAGCCTCTTCCGCCGCCAGCTGCCGGAAGACCTGCAAGGCGCGATCGCGTTCTTCGACCCGGAACACTACAACGCGGCGGCGAGCCTGCAGGACAACATCCTGTTCGGCAAGATCGCCTACGGCCAGGCGCAGGCGGCCGAGCGGATCGGCGATCTCATCGGTGAGGTGCTGGCCGATCTCGGCCTGCGCGAGCTGGTGATCGAGGTCGGCCTGCAAGCGGAGACGGGCGTGTCCGGCGCACGTCTCTCCCTCCCCCAGCGCCAGAAGCTGGCGCTCGCGCGCGCTCTTCTGAAGCGGCCCGAGATGCTGATCGCCTACGATGCGGTGGGGCCGCTGGACCCGGGCGAGCAGGTGGCGGTCATGAATGCGATGCTGGCCGAGTTCGCCGAACGCACCCTGATCTGGGCCCTCGGCCGGAGCGACTGGGCCGAGAAGTTCGACCATGTCCTGGTGATGCGCAACGGTCGCGTCGTCGAGCAGGGGCGCTACATCGATCTCAAGAAGGACGGCACCGCGCTGCAGGAGCTGGTCGCGGCCGAGTGATGGGGGACCGAGGGGAGCCGGCCGATGAGCATTAGCAAAGACGTGGAGGTCCTGCGCGGCATTCCGCTGTTCGCCAAGATCGACCCGGCGAAACTGAAGCTCCTGGCGTTCACGAGCGAGCGGCTGTGCTTCATGGCGGGAGACGACCTGTTCCGTCAAGGAGACACGGGCGATGCCGCCTACATCATCCTCCAGGGCGAGGCGGACGTGGTGGTCGACACGCCGGGCGGGCCGGTCACGGTCGCCACCCTGGGCAGGAACGACATCATCGGCGAGATCGCGATCCTGTGCGACGTGCCGCGCACCGCGACCGTGACCGCACGCAGCGATGTCGACACGCTCAAGATCTCCAAGGACGGCTTCTTCCATCTCGTGACCCAGTTTCCCCAGATCGGGGTCGAGGTCATGCACGAGCTGGCCTCGCGGCTGCACCACACGACCCAGGCGCTGAGCGCGGCCAAGTCCCGGCTCAACGAGCTGGAAAAAGCGAGCGTCAGGGGCAGCGCCTGACATGGCGCTCGCGGGCGCGCCCGCCCCGGGCGATTGGCCCCGGCAGCGCAGCCCGGTGCTCGACTGGCTGGTGAGCGACGCCAGGCGCATGCCCGACGGTGCGGCCCTCCTCACCGGGCTCTGCGAGCACCTGGTCGAGACCGGCCTGCCGCTGGCCCGGGGCTCCTTCCATCTTCGCCTTTTGCATCCGCAGCTGTTCGGCACCAGCTTCTACTGGCAGCGCGGCGCCGGCGAGATCCGGGTCTTTCGTGCCGAACGCGGTCTGGAACGCACGGACACCTACCTGAGCAGCCCGATGCGCGTGCTCTTCGAAGGTGCGGGCGCGGTGCGCCAGCGGCTGGACCTGCCGGGCGCCGAATTCCCGTTCCGCCTGCTCTACGAGCTGCGCGATGCAGGGCTGACGGATTACGTGGCCCTGCCGATCACCTTCAGCGACGGCAAGATCCACGGTACCACCTGGTCCTCTGACCGGCCGGGCGGGTTCCTCTCCGAGCACCTGGAGGCCATCCAGGACCTGCTGCCCGTGGTGAGTCTCCTGCTGGAAATTCGCCTCGACCGGCTGATCGCGATCACGCTGCTCGACACCTACGTCGGGCATGACGCGGGCGCGCGGATCCTCGAGGGCCAGATCGCCCGCGGCAGCGGCGCGACGCTCCAGGCGGCGGTCTGGTTCTGCGACCTGATCGGCTTCTCCGCGATGTCCGAGCACCTGGCGCGGAACGAGCTGCTCGATCGCCTGAATCAGTTCTTCGACGGCATGGCGGGCGCGGTCGAGCACCACGGCGGCCAGATCCTGAAGTTCATCGGCGACGCCATGCTGGCCGTGTTCCCGCTGGAGGACGAGCGGGCCTGCCTGCGCGCCCTGCAGGCGGCGATCGAGGCTCGCGGGCGCATGGCCGCCCTCAATGCCACGCGGGCGGAGCGCGGCGAGACGCCCCTGGACTACGGCATCGCGCTCCATGCGGGCGAGGTCATGTACGGCAACATCGGCGCGGCGCACCGGCTCGACTTCACCGTGACCGGCCCGGCGGTCAACGTCGCCTCGCGTATCGAGCGGCTCTGCCGCACCCTGGGCCCGAAGATCCTGGTTTCGGACGCGTTCGCCTGTGGTTGCGGGCAGATGCCGTTCCACTCGCTCGGCCGCCACCGCCTGGACGGGATCGAGCAGGAGATGGAGCTGCTCACCCTGCCCGAGGCCGCATGAGGCTGCTGCAGCGCCTGGCACGGCGTCTCGGCTACGACCTCGTACCGCGCAAGAAGGCCAAGGCGCTCCAGGCACAGCTCGTGAGCGTGCTCGAGCGCTTCGAGGTTTCCTGCGTGCTGGACGTGGGCGCGAACGTCGGCCAGTACGCCTCGAGGCTGCGCGAGTGGGGCTGGCGTGGCCGGATCGTCTCCTTCGAGCCGCTCGCCGACGCGCACGCCGCCCTCGTGCGCCGCGCGGCGGCCGACCCCGCCTGGCAGGTCGCCCCGCGCATGGCCCTGGGCGAGGCCGAAGCCGAGCTCGAGCTCGAGGTCTCGGCCGAGTCCGACATGAGCTCGTTCCTGCCGCAGACGGAGCTCCTACGCCGGATTTCGCCGAGCTCGCGCGTGCTCCGGCGCGAGCGCGTCCCCGTGCGCCGGCTCGATCAGGTCGCGCCCGAGTATCTCGGTGCGGGCGACCGCCCGTTCCTCAAGATCGACGCCCAGGGCTACGAGCCTCGGGTGCTGGCCGGCGCCTCGGGTCTGCTCGGGCGGCTGCAAGGAATCCAGTTGGAGCTGTCGCTGGTCCGCTGTTATGAGGGCGAGCGGGACTTCCGCGAGATGATCGACGAGCTGGGCACGCAGGGCTTCGTGCCCTGGCTGTTTCTCCCGGGCTACTTCGAGCGCAAGCTCGCCCGGCAGCTCCAGGTCGACGGGGTGTTCATGCGTGAGGGGAGTTGAGCCATGCCGAGGGCGCCGAAGATCGCCGTGATCGGCCTCGGCTATGTCGGCCTGCCGCTGGCGGTCGCGCTCGGCCGCCACGTGCCGGTGGTCGGCTACGACCGGGATCCGCGGCGCATCGACGAGCTGCGCGACGGCCACGACCGGACCGGCGAGGTCACCCGGGAGGCGCTCGCCGCCGCGGGGCTGGACATCAGCAGCGACCCGGACGCGCTGCGTGCCCGCGACGTCTATATTCTCGCCGTGCCGACACCGGTCGATGCCGGCAACGCGCCGGATTTCGGCCCAGTGCTCGCCGCCTGCCGGACGCTCGGGCCCCACCTCGAGCCGGGCGCCATCGTGGTGCTCGAGAGCACCGTCTATCCGGGCGCCACGGAAGAGGTCGTGGGACCCTGCCTCGAGGCAGCCTCCGGCCTGCGGTCGGGCCGCGAATTCTTCCTCGGCTACTCGCCCGAGCGGATCAATCCCGGTGACCGGGAGCACACGATCGAGCGCATCACGAAAATCGTGGCCGGGCAGACGCCCGAAGTCACGGACACGCTCGCGCGCCTCTATGGCGCCATCACCTCGGGCAACATCTTTGTCGCGCGCGACATCCGCACGGCGGAGGCCGCCAAGGTGATCGAGAATGCGCAGCGCGACATCAACATCGGCTTCGTGAACGAGGTCGCCATGATCTGCCAGCGGCTGGGGCTGTCCGCCTACGACGTGCTCGAGGCCGCCGGCACCAAGTGGAACTTCCTCAACTTCCGCCCGGGTCTGGTCGGCGGCCACTGCATCGGCGTCGATCCGTTCTATCTCGCGCACAAGGCCGAGGCCGTGGGGCACCATCCGCGCATCATCCTCGCCGGACGCAGCGTCAACGACGCCATGCCGGGCTTCGTCGCGGAACGCCTGGGTGGCCTGCTGGCGCCGGGGGCGCGGGTGCTGACGCTCGGCCTCACCTTCAAGGAGGACGTGCCGGATCTGCGCAACTCGAAGGCGGCGGAGCTGATCCTCGGCCTCGAGGCGCGCGGCTTCCCGGTCACGGTGCACGACCCCCTGGCCGATCCCGATGAGGCGCGGGCACTCTATGGCCTGCAGCCGTGGACCGAGCTCCCGGCCGTGGCCGAGTTCGATGCCCTGATCGGCCTGGTGGCGCACCAGGGTTACCGGGCGCTCGACGGCGCCGCGCTCGCCGCGCTGCTGCGCCCGAACGGCCTGGTCGCCGACGTCAAGGGCATGTGGCGCGAGCTGGCCCTGCCGGACCATGTGCGCCGGTGGGTCCTGTAGGAGCCTCGCGCCGGGTTTGCCGCACCCCCGCGAGCACCTAAATCAAGCACACCGCAACCGACAGGCGTGACCCCATTGCCCGAGCATCTCAAGGCCGTCCTCGTCCCGATCCACCGCGCCGGCTGGCCGTTCATCGGCATCGGCCTGATCCTCTCGATCTTGCTCGGCCTGGTGGCGCAGCCGCTGCTCTGGCTGGGCCTCCTGGTCACCGGCTGGATCGCCTACTTCTTCCGCGACCCGCCACGGGTCACGCCCGAGGGCGACGAGCTGGTCGTGAGCCCCGCCGACGGCTCGATCGTGGCGATCGCGCCCCGGGTGCCCCCGGCCGAGCTGGAGCTCGGCGACCAGCCCAGGACCTGCATCAGCATCTTCCTCAACATCTTCGATGTGCACGTGAACCGGGCGCCGATCGGCGGCCGCATCGCGCGCATGATCTATCGCCCGGGCAAGTTCCTCAATGCCGCGCTGGACAAGGCGTCCGAGGAGAACGAGCGGCAGTCGCTGCGGATCGAGACGGCGCAGGGCGAAGCCTACGGGCTGGTGCTCATCGCCGGTCTGGTGGCGCGGCGCATCGTGAGCTTCGTCGAGCCGGGGCGAAGCGTGCTCGCGGGCGAACGGATCGCGCTGATCCGCTTCGGCAGCCGCTGCGACGTCTATCTGCCGGACGGGATCACCCCCCTGGTGGTCGCGGGCCAGCGGGCCATCGCCGGCGAGACGGTGTTGGCGGACGGCAGGCGTAACCAGCCGTTGCGCACGGGGAGGCGCAGCTGATGATCGAGGCTCGGGAGCGGCGTCGCCGACTGCGGGCGCGGCCGCTGATCCATCTCGTCCCCAACATGTTCACCGTGGTGAGCCTGTGCTTCGGGCTCACCAGCATCCGCTACGCGCTGGACGGGCGCTTCGAGCTCGCGGTGACGCTGATCGTGCTGGCCGGGGTGTTCGATGCCCTGGACGGCCGCTCGGCACGGCTCCTGAAGATCACCTCCAAGCTCGGGGCACAGCTGGATTCGCTGGCCGACTTCCTGAGCTTCGGCGTGGCGCCGGCGCTCCTGATCTATCTCTGGTCGCTCAATCAGGTGAAGGGCTTCGGCTGGGCGCTCTGCCTCCTGTTCGCCACCTGCTGCGCGCTGCGCCTCGCCCGCTTCAACACCGAGCTCGAGGACCCGAACAAGCCCGCCTGGATGTCGAGGTTCTTTACCGGCATGCCGGCGCCGGCCGCCGCGGGCGTCGCGATGATCCCGATGATCGCGGCCTTCGCGTTGCGCGAGCCTTGGCCGCGCTCCTGGATCGTGAACTCGGTCGTGATCGTCTTCGTCGCGATGATGATGGTCAGCCGCGTGCCGACCTTCTCGTTCAAGATGGTGATGCTGCGCATCCGGCCGGAATGGGTGCTGCCGACCCTGATCTTCGTCGGCCTGTTCGTCGCCGCGCTGCTGCACGCGCCCTGGCTCACGCTGCTGGGCGTCGGGGTCGTCTATGTCGCGAGCCTGCCGGTGAGCGTGCTGGTGGCCCGGCGGCTTCGGCAGCGGCACGAGGACGCGCCGGCGCAGGAGCCCGCGGAAGAGCCGCCGCTCGATGCCGACGAGCGACGGCTGGAGCACGTGATCAGCCTCGGCCGCGGGCACGGATCCGGGGAGCTGCCGGGAGCCGGGCGCCGCTGAGCGCGCGCACGGCCGCGGCTCGCGCCTGATGCTCGATGCCCGGCTCCGGCTCCTCATCGATCCCCCCCTCGACCGGCTGAGCGGCGCACTCGCGCGCACCGGTCTGTCGGCGAACGGCGCCAGCCTGCTGGGCTTCGCCTTCGGCCTCGCCGCGCTCGCCGCAATCGCGCTGCAGGCTTATCTGCTCGGGCTCGGCCTGATCCTGCTCAACCGCCTGTTCGACGGCCTGGACGGCGCCCTGGCCCGCCGCCAGGGCGTGACGGACCTCGGCGGCTTCCTCGACATCGTGCTCGATTTCATCTTCTACGCCGGGGTGCCGTTCGCCTTCGCGCTCGCGGACCCCGAGGCGAACGGGCTCGCCGCCACATTCTTGGTGTTCAGCTTCGTCGGGACCGGCAGCTCGTTCCTCGCGTACGCGATCATGGCCGCCAAGCGCGGCGTCACCAGCGAGCTGCGCGGCAGGAAGTCGCTCTATTACCTGGGCGGGCTGACCGAGGGTACGGAGACGATCGTAGCGTTCGTCCTGTGCTGCCTGTTCCCGGCGTTCTTCCCGCTGGTCGCCTGGGTGTTCGGCGGGCTGTGCTGGCTGACCACCGCTACCCGGCTGGCGATCGCGTGGCAGACCTTGCGCTGAGCGCGCAGCCCGCGCAACCCTACCGGACGGCGGGGGAACTCTCGTAGCGGCGCTCCGCCGGGGTCCGGCGCGGACCCGACCTGCCCAACAGCAGGGCGGCGGCAGCCCAGCCGGCAAGTGCCAGCGAGAGCAGCCCGTTCCAGCCGGCGAGCGAGAGGCCGAGCAGGGTGAAGCTCACCTGATCGCAGGTCGGCGGCGCGGCGGCCAGCATCTGCCGCAGCTCGTCGACGCTGCCGGCACCCTGCCCGGCGACGCAGCCGGCCGGCAGCGCCCACCAGCCCTGCTCGATACCGACATGGTAGGCCGCGAGCCCGG
>CAZXYL010000464.1:0-2458 GCA_964644915.1 uncultured Geminicoccaceae bacterium | reverse complement strand
GGCGGCGACGAGATCAACCTGATCGAGGCCGGCAACAACTACGGCTGGCCCTGGCTCACCGCCGGCACCGACTATTCGGGCGCGCCGCTTGGTGTGGGCACCGAGCGCGAGGGCATGACCTCCGCCGTCCATCACTTCGAGGAGACGGTGGCGCCTTCGGGTCTCGCTTTCTATGACGGCGAGCAGTTCCCCGAATGGCAGGGCGACATGCTGATCGGCGGCCTCGCCGGGCAGGCGCTCGTCCGGCTCAGCCTGGATCTGCAGGAAGTGACCGGCGAGGAGTGGATGCTCGAGGACATGGAGCGCCGGATCCGCGCCGTGAAGGTGGCGGACGACGGCGCGATCTGGCTGCTCACCGAGCACGAGGACGGCGAAGTGCTGCGCCTGATCCCGGCGTCCTGAGGCCGGGCGCGATGCGGCCAAGCCGATCGCGCAACCCTCATCGCATGCTATAGTGCGGGTCGCCAGCGCCGGGCCATAGCCGAGTCGGCGGATGCCGACGGCCGTGGCGCGCAATGGCGGCTCGCGCGCATCACCGCAGCTCGGGTTCGGGCAGAACGACGGTCACTGCGCCCGGACGAGGTGATCATGGCCCTGCTCGAGATCGAGAACCTCACGGTCGAATTCCCGAGCCTCTATGGCGGCTTCAAGGCCGTGGACAGCGTCAACCTCGTCGTCGAGCAGGGCGAGGTGGTCGCGATCGTGGGCGAATCCGGGTCGGGCAAGAGCGTCTCCATGCTCGCGGTCATGGGCCTGTTGCCCTGGGTCGCGAAGGTGCGCGCCGATCGCATGAGCTTCGGCGGCAAGGACCTGCTCAGGATGTCGCGCGCCGAACGCCGCGACATCCGCGGCCGCGACATGGCGATGATCTTCCAAGAGCCGATGACGTCCTTGAACCCGTGCTTCACGATCGGCTGGCAGCTCACCGAGGCGATCGCGGTGCACGAGGGCGGCTCGCGCGCGGAGCGGCGCCGGCGCGCCATCGAGCTGCTGGACAAGGTCGGCATCCCCTCGCCCGAGCAGCGGCTGGGGTCCTTCCCGCACCAGCTCTCGGGCGGCATGAACCAGCGCGTCATGATCGCCATGGCGATCGCCTGCAACCCGCGCCTCCTGATCGCCGACGAGCCGACCACGGCGCTCGACGTCACCATCCAGGCGCAGATCCTGGATCTTCTGCTCGATCTCCAGCGCGAGCGCGGCATGGCCCTGATCCTGATCACCCACGACATGGCCGTCGTCGCGGAGACCGCGCAGCGCGTGGTCGTGCAGTACGCAGGCCAGCAGGCGGAGGCGCAGGAGGTGCGCAGCCTGTTCGCCGACCCGATGCACCCCTACACCCAGGCGCTGCTCTCGGCGCTGCCCGAACGCGCCACCTCGAAGAAGCTGCCGACGATTCCCGGCGTCGTGCCTGGCGCCGGCGACCGGCCCTCGGGCTGCCTGTTCCATCCGCGCTGTCCCAATGCGACGGAGCATTGCGTCCGCATCGAGCCTGCGTTCGAGCGCGGCCCGCGCGGGCTGGTGCGGTGCCACTACCCGCTGACCCAGGGCGTGCCCGCCGGGCATCCGCGCACCCGGGCCCGCGCCGGATGAGCGCCGGCCCGGTTCTGATCGCGCGCGATCTCGAGCGCAGCTACACCCTTCGGCGCGGCCTGCTCCGCGGCAGCGCCACCCTGCAGGCGCTGCGCGGCGTGAGCTTCGAGCTCTACCCCGGGCGCACGCTCGCGATCGTGGGCGAATCCGGCTGTGGCAAGAGCACGCTCGCCCGGCTGGTCACGCTGATCGAGCCGCCGTCCTCCGGGCAGCTTGTCGTGGACGGCATCGATGCCGCCAAGGCCCGGGGCGGCGCCGAGCGCCGGCAGCTGCGCCGCGCCGTGCAGATCGTCTTCCAGGACCCCTACGGCTCGCTCAACCCGAGAAAGAAGATCGCCGACATCCTGGAGGAGCCGCTCAAGATCAACACCAGCATGAGCGGCAAGGAGCGCGAGAAGGCGATCGCCGACATGATGGCGCACGTGGGCCTGCGACCCGAGTTCGCGGGGCGCTACCCGCACATGTTCTCCGGCGGCCAGCGCCAGCGCATCGCGATCGCGCGCGCGCTCATGCTGCGGCCCAAGATCGTGGTGCTCGACGAGCCGGTCTCGGCGCTCGATGTCTCGATCCAGGCCCAGGTGCTCAACCTTTTGATCGACCTCCAGGAGGAGTTCCGGCTCGCCTACCTCTTCATCTCGCACGACCTCTCGGTGGTGCGGCATCTCGCCGATGAGGTCGCGGTCATGTACCTCGGCCGCTTCGTCGAGCAGGGCTCACGCGACGACGTGTTCACCTACCCGCTCCACCCCTACACGCGCGCGCTCCAGGCGAGCAGCCCGTCCACCGACCCGGGCCGCCGCTCCAAACGCATCGCGGTCAAGGGCGAGCTGCCCTCGCCGCTCGAGCCGCCGCCGGCCTGCGCCTTCCA
>CAZXYL010000463.1:0-3911 GCA_964644915.1 uncultured Geminicoccaceae bacterium | reverse complement strand
TCGAGAACAAGGCGGGCCAGGTCTCCTTCAAGGCGCTGCGCGCCAGGCACGCCGCCCACGGCTCCGAGGAGGTCGGCCGTCGCCTGCGCGGCATGATGCCCTGGATCACCGCCAAGCGCCTGGTCGACCAGCAGCGGAACTGACACAGCTCGCTCACGCGCAGGATCTCCGCGCGTGGGTCCTGCTAACCACCACCTGCCGCCGCCGCCGTTTTGGCGGACACGGTACTATGAGGCGACCCGTTTGCGGGCGGGTAGGGCCGCAATTACCTATGATGACGTTGCTGCGGTCCTCGCGAGGCCCTACCGCATGGAGCTGCAGCCGGACGGTCGCGTTCGATACTGGGGGTCATCCCCCGCCTGCAGCGCTGGCTGCGCGTAGTCACGCTGGAGGATGGCGAGACCGTCCTGAACGCTTTCCTCGATCGGAGCTTCCGACCATGAAGGGCGAGCCCGTCATCTACGATCCGGCCACGGATACCCTTCTGGTTGAGATCCGACCCTGGCCCGCGGCTTCGCCCGCCGAGGTCAACGAGGAAGTCGGGGGCGAGGACGCCGGGGAGGGACTGGTCGTCCACTACGGCCCCGACGGTCTGCCGCACGCCTACGAGATCGAGCATGCGTCGGCGCGCCCCGAGCTTGTCGCTCGCGCCCTTGCCGCCCTGCGCGCGGCCAAAGGCTACGCCGCCTAGGATGGGGACCGCTGCCCGCGACCGGTTGTCAGCCGATGATCAGCAGCTCTTGACATCGACCGATCCGCGCCGGCGCTGAGGTGCAGGACGGTGCGATCAGACATTCGCGAAGCACAATCAGACATTTTGTTGCGATGCGGCACCGAACCGCCGCGCATGCGTTACCCGTCGCGTTCGTAAGGCCAACCGCCATGGCCTTCATCTCCTAGGACCCGACGGAGACTTCCATGCGCACCCGTTACTTCGCACTCGTCTATGGCATCGTGTTCCTGTTGGTCGGCATTGCCGGCTTCATCCCCGGTCTGGTGCAGTCGCCGCCACCGGGTGATCCCGACATCGCCATCGACGCCGCGCACGGGCGGCTGTTCGGGCTGTTCCCGGTCAACTGGCTGCACAACCTGGTCCATGTCGCCTTCGGCGTCTGGGGGCTGGTCGCGTATCGGACCTTCTCGGCCGCGCGGCTGTACGCCCAGAGCGTGGCGGTGATTTACGCCGTCCTCATGGTCATGGGGCTCATCCCGGGCCTGAACACGCTCTTCGGCCTGGTCCCGCTGTATGGCCACGACGTCTGGTTGCACGCGCTGCTGGCGATCGTTGCGGCGTACTTCGGCTTCGCGCCGGTCGAGCGGGTCGAGGGCGAGCAGGCCGTGACCACGACCGGTCATCGGCCCTGAGCGGCGGCCACGCCGGTTGTCTGGCCGGCGTGGCCCGCCCCGCTCAGCTCCAGATCGGCAGGAGCAGCCCCCGTCCTCTGGTCGGGGTGCCGCTCGTGCAGGTGAGCATCCACGCGCCGCCTTCGGGCTCGTCACCGGCCGCGAGAACCCGGCGTTTTCGAACTCAGACACGACCCGGCTGGCGCAGGCTTGACCTACTTTGCTGCGCCGCCGGCGCGATGCCGCGCGGCCGCACCGGCGCCCTGCAGATCGCCCTCGCGTGGCTCTTTACAAGCGATTCCCGATCGGGTTCTATGCCGCCCGAGGAAGCGTCTCGCCTGTGCGTTGGCAACTTATGCGCGAGGCGGAAGGGCACAAAGCTCATGCCTTCGAGCTGCGACGAGGTCCGGCGCCGGATATCCGCCCTCAGCGGCCCGGAGCGTCGCGCGAGCCCGTCACGCGGGCGAGTCAGCGTCAACTGCCGCGGTTCCCATTCGAGCCGCAGCTCGCGCCGGTGTGCACCTCTCCGGCGATGCCCCAGGGTGTGACGTGAGCGGGTCCGCGTGCGTTTATGCCACCGCGTTAAAGAAACCTTCAGTGAAACAGGGAAAAAGGATAGCAGCTGCCCTGGCCGCTTGACTGCCGGGGCCGGGTGTACCCAGACTGCGGCATTAACCATAGGGTCCAACGGTCGGTGCTGCCCCGATGCCGCCTCCGGCTGCGGCCGGCGGCGCGATTGGGCCCGGACCTTCTAGCCTCGGAAAGCGTGCTCATGTTCTCGCGACTGCTGGGCCTTCTCTCCGCCGACATGGCGATCGACCTGGGGACCGCGAACACCCTGGTCTACGTCAAGGGCAAGGGCATCGTGCTCGACGAGCCCTCGGTGGTGGCGATCGCCAACAACCGAGGGCGCAAACAGGTTCTCGCGGTGGGCGAGGAAGCCAAGCAGATGGTCGGCCGCACGCCCGGCAACATCGAAGCGATCCGGCCGCTCCGCGATGGCGTCATCGCCGACTTCGAGGTCGCGGAGGAGATGATCAAGCACTTCATCCGCAAGGTGCACAACCGGCGCGGCTTCGCGAGCCCGCGCGTGATCATCTGCGTGCCCTCGGGCTCCACCGCGGTCGAGCGCCGGGCGATCCAGGAATCGGCCGAGAGCGCCGGTGCCCGGCGGGTGTTCCTGATCGAGGAGCCGATGGCGGCGGCGATCGGTGCCGGCCTGCCGGTGACCGAGCCCACGGGCTCCATGGTGGTCGACATCGGCGGCGGCACGACCGAGGTCGCGGTGCTCTCCCTCGGCGGCATCGTCTACGCGCGCTCGATCCGCGTCGGCGGCAACAAGATGGATGAGGCGATCATCAGCTACATCCGCCGCAACCATAATCTCCTCATCGGCGAGGCGACGGCGGAACGCATCAAGAAGGAGATCGGCTCGGCGTGTCTGCCCGAGGACGGCAACGGACGGGTGCTCGAGATCAAGGGCCGCGATCTGATGAACGGCGTGCCCAAGGAGATCGTGATCAGCCAGCGCCAGATCGCGGAGTCCCTGGCCGAGCCCGTGAGCGCCATCATCGAGGCGGTCAAGGTGGCGCTCGAGCACACGGCACCCGAGCTCTCCGCCGACATCGTCGACAAGGGCATCGTGCTCACGGGCGGCGGCTCGCTGCTGGGCAATCTGGATTTCGTGCTGCGCCATGCCACCGGCCTGCCGGTGAGCCTGGCCGATCAGCCGCTGACCTGCGTGGCTCTCGGCACCGGCCGATGCCTCGAGGAGATGAAGACGCTGCGGCACGTGCTGCATACGGCCTATTAGGGCGCTGGGCCCGGCGATTTGGCGGTCCCTGGCCCTTCGCGCCCGGATGTTGCGAGGTTCGTCCTGCGAGGCTGACGTCTGCCGACCACGCGGTGATCGACGCGCTGAGCTGTGACGGAGACGCCGGTTGAAGCTTGAGCGCCGCACCCTCTCCCGTCTCGCGGTGCCGATCAAGGCGCTGGTCGACCGGTTCGCCTTCGCGGCACTCGTCGCCAGCTCGATCGCGCTCCTGATCATCGGCAAGGCCAACCTCGAGCTGCTCGCGATCGTCAGCACGCGGATCAGCGACGCCGTGGCGCCGGTGCTCCAGATCATCAGCCAGCCCATCGACGTCTCGCGCAATGTGGCGCGCACGGTCGGCGAGTGGGTCGCCCTGCATGAGGAGAACGCCCGGCTGCGGCAACAGAACGAGCGGCTGCTCGAGTGGCAGAGCGTGGCGCGCCAGCTGGCGCTCGAGAACCAGGGGCTGCGCCGCGCGCTGCACATGGACCCGACCACGGAGCGGCCGACCGTGGTCGCCGCCCGGGTGATTGCCGACAGCGGCGGGCCGTTCGTGCACACGGTCCTGGTCAACGCGGGCCGCGACCAGGGCGTGGTCAAGGGCATGGCCGCCGTCAACGAGCACGGTCTGGTCGGGCGGGTGATCGAGGCCGGCCGGCGCAGCGCGCGGGTCCTTCTGCTCAGCGATTTCAACTCGCGCATCCCGGTCATGGTCGAGCCCTCGCGCGACCAGGCGATCCTCGCCGGCGACAAC
>CAZXYL010000462.1:0-2236 GCA_964644915.1 uncultured Geminicoccaceae bacterium | reverse complement strand
AATAATGAAGCTGCTCAGCGTCATCATAAGAGACGCCGCCATCTCGACTGAGTAACTCCTCACGTTTCGGAGTGCGACCGCCCAAGCTGATTTTCTGTTTGATAAAGATATACCTGCGTATATCGACGAGATCTAGAAAATGGACCTAAACCTTTGGAAAGCAAACGAAGAACGCCAAGACGTCATGCTCTCCAAAGAGGAACGCAAGCAGCTGGTCGAAGAAAAATATGATGCGCTTATGGTTGGGTGATCAATTGCCCTTACTTCCCCGCAATTGCAAAAGGTACCTTGACCTGAGCGGTTGAACTGCGGCTCGCTAATAGCCGAGTCATTCGAGAGGGACGCCACGGTCTGTATCCTCCTGCGACGAGCGCGGGCGGAGCGGTCGAGGCTCGCACCCGCGCTCGTGATGCGCTACGACACGCCCAGGTATTCCTTGACCGCCGGCAGGCCGGGCTCGCCGTCGACGGTCTCGACGCCGTCCAGCCAGGCGTCGAGCACGTCGGGATGGGCCTGCAGCCACTCGCGCGCGGCCTCCTCGGGCGCCTTCTGCTCGTCCAGGATCGCGCTCATGATCTCGTTTTCCATCTGCAGCGTGAACTTCTGGTTCTCGAGCAGCCGGCCGACGTTCGGGCACTCCTCGAGATAGCCCGCGCGCACGTTGGTATAGACCGTGGCGCCGCCATAATCCGGGCCGAACCAGTCGTCGCCGCCGTCGAGATACGCGAGCTCGAAGTTCGAGTTCATCGGGTGCGGCTCCCAGCCGAGGAACACGATCGGCTGCTGGCGCGAGGTCGCGCGCGCCACCTGGGCGAGCATGCCCTGCTCGGAGGATTCGATCAGCTCGAAGCCGCCGAGGCCGAACGCGTCCTGCTCGATCATGTCGAGGATCAGGCGGTTGCCGTCGTTGCCGGGCTCGATGCCGTAGATCTGGTGGTCGAGCTCGTCCGCGAACTCCTGGATGTCCGCGAAGTCCTGCAGGCCCTTCTCGGCGAGATAGGAGGGCACCGCCAGGGTGTATTTGGCGCCTTCGAGGTTGACGCCTACCTGCTCGACCGAGCCGTCATCGAGAAACGGCTGGACGTCCGCGGCCATGGTCGGCATCCAGTTGCCGAGGAAGACGTCGAGGTCCTCGTTCTTGAGGCTGGCGTAGGTGACGGGGACGGAGAGGATCTCGACCTGCGGGTCATAGCCGAGCCCCTGGAGGACCTCGGTGGTCGCGGCCGTGGTCGAGGTGATGTCGGTCCAGCCGACATCGGAGAAGCGCACCGTTCGGCATTCCGCCGGATCGGCGGCCTCCGCCAGCTGCGGCCCAAGCAGCGAAGCCGCGCAAGCCAGCGGCAGCCAAGCCCTGATCATGCCTTGCATCAGTCGGTCTCCCCGAGTGTTCGAGCAATGTTGCCGCACAGGGTAGAGCGAAACGCCAGCGCCCGCAAAGTCTCAGCGCATCAAGGCGCGTGCACGGAGGTGCGGCAGCGCCGTAGACTGGTGGAGTGCGCCAGATGACGCGACGGGGCGGGGCAGCGGAGGCCGACATGACGACACTCGATGTGCAGCGGCTCTACATCGGCGGGCGCTACGTGGAGGCGACCTCCGGCGAGACCTTCGACACCATCAACCCGGCGACCGGGCGGCCGCTGGCCGCCGTGCAGGTGGCGGGCGCCGAGGACGTGAACCGCGCCGTGGAGGCGGCGCAGGCGGGCTTCGCCGCATGGTCGGCGATGACGGGTGCTGCACGCGGGCGCGTGCTACGCCGCGCAGCGGACCTGCTGCGTGCGCGCCGGGACGAGCTCGCCCGGCTCGAGGTCCTGGACGCCGGCAAGCCGATCGCAGAAGCCATCGCGGTCGACGTCGATTCCGGCGCCGACTGCATCGAGTTCTTCGCCGGCCTCGCCGCCAGCCTGCATGGGCAGCACGTCGATCTGGGCTCCGCCTTCTTCTACACCCGCCGCGAGCCGCTCGGCGTCTGCGCCGGCATCGGCGCCTGGAACTACCCCTTGCAGATCGCCTGCTGGAAGTCGGGCCCGGCGCTCGCCTGCGGCAACGCCATGATCTTCAAGCCCTCGGAGCTGACGCCGCTCTCGGCCCCGAAGCTCGCCGAGATCTACACCGAGGCCGGCCTGCCCGACGGCGCCTTCAACGTCGTCCAGGGGGCGGCCGAGACCGGCCGGGCGCTGGTGCGGCACGAAGACGTCGCCAAGGTCTCGCTCACCGGCGAGGTCGGGACCGGCAAGCG
>CAZXYL010000461.1:0-1505 GCA_964644915.1 uncultured Geminicoccaceae bacterium | reverse complement strand
ATGCCGAGCGTGGTGACGAAGCTCGGGATGCCGAAGCTCAAGGTGATCCAGCCGTTGATGTAGCCGACCAGGAGTGCCACCGCGAGCCCGAGCAGGATCGCGAGCGTCGGGTCGAACCCCCAGCGGCCGACCGCGACAATGATCACCATGGGCGTGAGCGCGAACACCGAGCCGACCGAGAGGTCGAACTCCCCCGAGATCATGAGGATGCCGACGCCGAGCGCGATGATGCCGAGCTCCGGCAGGGCGAAGAGGATCACCCGGGCATTGGCGTAGCTCGCGAACTGCGGGGCGTAGACGGAAAAGCCGATCAGCACGACCAGCAGCATCGCGAGCGCGCTGATCTCCGGCCGCGAGAGGAAGGTCTTGACGAGGCGATGCAGGGGCCGCTGCCCGGCGCCGGGACGGCCACCTGCGACCGCCCCGGCCGGAGTGTCGAGATCCACGGCTCAGCGGATCCCCTCTTCGGACAGCTTCACCAGGGCCTCGACCTGATCCGGCGTGATCAGCGCCTTGCCGGTGTTCACGTCGAACGGTGGGAACTGGTAGTTGTTGTAGAGATGCAGCTGATGCACCGGGTAGTAGCCCTGCAGGTACGGCTGCTGATCGACGGTGACCTGGATGTAGCCGTTCTGCATCTCTTCCAGCACCACCGGCACGAGGTCGAATCCGGCGAGCAGGACCTCGCCCGGCTCCTTGCCGAGATCGCGCAGCGAGACGGCCGCCCCCGCCTCCCAGTAGCCGGTGTCGAAATAGGCGTGGGTCGGGGTCGACTGGACGTAGGCGGCGACGCGTTGGGCGACCACGGACAGGTCGAGCCCGGCGTCGATCTTCTCGTAGGTGACCTCGCGATCGGGATGGGCGTCGATGTACTCGTTCATGAAGCGCTCGATCCCGGCGGCGCGCTGCTCCGACCACACCTGGCCTGGCCCGTTCAGGCCGATCAGGACGTGGACCGGCCCGTTCTCGGGGAAGTTCTCGGACTGCTTCTGGGCGAGCTCGTAGCCCGCGATCTCCAGATCCTGGCCGACGTAGGAGAGCCGAAAGCTCTCGTCGGGATGATCGACGTTGCTGGCGATGACCGGGATGCCGGCCTCGGTCGCGCGCGTCAGCGCCTCGTCGAAGATGTTGCCGCCGGAGAAGGTGGAGATCAGACCGTCCGGCTGCTGCGCGATCGCCGCCTCGAGATTGTTCAGCTGCTCCTGGAAATTGCCGTCCTGCTGCAGGAAGATCATCTGGCAGTCGGCCTGGATCTGGGCGCAGGCATCGTCCATCCCGCGCTTCACCGCCTGCCAGAAGACGTTGGTGGGCGTCGAGTGCATCAGGTAGGTATAGCGCTCCTGCGCCTGGGCGAAGGTGCTGTTGCCTGCGATCACAGCCAGCGCGGCCGCGCTGATCAGCCAGCGGATTCTCATCGAAAGCCTCCCGGTTATCGGCCGTATCGAACCAACAAGGGGACGATAGTGCCGCGGCGAAAGGGCGGCAACCCGCGAGCGCTGCGTGCG
>CAZXYL010000460.1:0-1763 GCA_964644915.1 uncultured Geminicoccaceae bacterium | reverse complement strand
CTCGACGTATTCGAACTCCTCGACGCCGACCGGCACGAACTTGACCCGGTCGCCCGGCTTGAACAGCACGATGCTCTCGCTGAAGACCGGGAAGCGCTGCTTGTCGTCCCAGATCGGCACCGGCGTGCGGGCGAAGATCTGATAGCCGCCGGGGGTCGCCACCGGGTAGATCGCGGTCGACATGCCGCCCATGCCGATCGTGCCCTGGGGCGTCCAGGTGCGCGGCGGGTTGTATTTCGGCGCCGTCAGCCGGCAGCGCGGGTCGAGCGGCATCATGAACGGCAGGCCGGGCCAGAAGCCGAGCGAGGCGACCCAGTATTCGGTGCCCGAGTGCACGCGCACGAACTGCTGCACGTCGGCGAGGCCGTTGAGCTCGGCGATGAACTGCGGATCCCAGGTCTTCTCCTTGATCTTGGCCCGGTAGTCGTCGACCGCTTCCTTGGTCCACGGGTCGAGGTAGACGGTCGGGAAGTAGAACAGGCGGCTGTCGAGCTCGATCTCCTCGGACGGGCCGAGCGAGCCGACCAGCGAGAGCATCTCCTTCTTGAGATCGGCGAAGCGGATCTGCTGCGGGTCGTAGTGCACCAGCATCGAGGCGAAGCACGGCGCCGTCTCGACCACCCAGCCGATCTTGTTGTGCTCGATCGCATCGGCGAGGCCCTGGGCCATGAAGTTCAGCTCCAGGTTCATCTCGTCGCCGAACTCGATCAGGACGTAGCGATCGCCCCCCGGCAGAAATCTCGGTTCCTGGTAGATCATGTCTCCCCCGACCCTTTTCAGGCGGCCACGAGCTCCGCCCGGTGCGCCTCCACGAAGCCCGTGTGCACGTCGCCGGCCGCGAACACCGGATGCCCGAGCGTCTTGATCAAGAACGGCACGTTCGTGTGAATGCCTTCGATCGCGACGTTGCGCAAGGCCTCCAGCGCGCGCGCGATCGCCGCGCCCCGATCCTCTGCGTGCGCGATCAGCTTCGCGATCATCGGATCGTAATGCGGCGTGATCTGATCGCCCTCGCGCACGCCCACATCGATGCGCAGGCCGTCGGCCGCCTCCGGCATGCGGAAGACCGCGAGCCGGCCGGGCGAAGGCAGGAACATCCTGGCCGGGTCCTCGGCATAGATCCGGCATTCGATCGCGTGCCCCTGCGGCCGGATCGTCTCCTGCGTCAGGTGGGAAAGATCGTCGCCGCGGGCGAGGCGGAGCTGCAGCTCGACCAGATCGAGGCCGGTGGTCATCTCGGTCACCGGATGCTCGACCTGGATGCGCGTGTTCATCTCGAGGAAGAAAAACTCCTTGGTCTCGGCGTCGAGCACGAACTCGACCGTGCCGGCCCCGGCGTAGCGCTCCTGCGCGGCGAGCGCGGCCGCGGCATCCGCCATTCTCTGCCGCGTCTCCTCCGGCAGGCCCGGCGCCGGGCTCTCCTCGACGATCTTCTGGAAACGCCTTTGAATCGAGCAGTCGCGCTCGAACAGATGGACCGCATGGCCGTCGCCGAAGCCGAAGATCTGGATCTCGACGTGGCGCGCCCTGGCGACCAGCCGCTCAAGATAGACCGTGCCGTCGCCAAAGGCACGCTCGGCCATTTTCTGGGTCGACTCGACGACGCTGCCGAGCTTCTCCGGCCCGTCGACCCGCTGCATGCCGATGCCGCCACCGCCGGCCGAGGCCTTGACCAGCAGCGGATAGCCGACGCGCTCCGCCTCCTCCTCGAGCCCCGAGACGTCGTGCGGGCCGAAGCGCGGGCTGCCGGGCAGCACCGGCAC
>CAZXYL010000459.1:0-5635 GCA_964644915.1 uncultured Geminicoccaceae bacterium | reverse complement strand
CAGTACGAGGTGATCATCATCGGCGCCGGCGGGCACGGGCTCGCGACGGCGTACTACCTGGCCAAGGAGCACGGGATCACGGATGTCGCGGTCCTGGAGAAGGGCTGGCTCGGCGGCGGCAACACCGGGCGCAACACCACGATCATCCGCTCCAACTATCTGTGGGACGAGAGCGCCCGCATCTACGATCATGCGGTCAAGCTCTGGGAGGGACTGTCGCAGGAGCTGAACTACAACGTCATGTTCAGCCAGCGCGGCGTGATGCACCTCGCGCACACGGTGCACGACCTGCAAGAGGTCAAGCGCCGGCTGCACGCCAACCGGCTGAACGGCGTCGACAGCGAGTTCCTCACCCCTGAGCAGATCAAGAAGATCGAGCCTCTGCTCAACACGTCGCCGACCGCCCGGTACCCGATCCTGGGCGCGTCCCTGCAGCGCCGGGGCGGCACGGCGCGCCACGACGCGGTGGCCTGGGGCTATGCACGTGCGGCCGATGCGCTGGGTGTCGACATCATTCAGAACTGCGAGGTCACGGGCATCCGGGTGCAGGGCGGCAAGGTCGAGGGCGTCGAGACCACCAGGGGGTTCATGCGCTGCCGGAAGCTCGCCGCGGTGCCGGCGGGGCACTCCGGGGTGATCGCCGAGATGGCGGGCTTCCGGCTGCCGATCGAGAGCTTCCCCCTGCAGGCGCTGGTCTCGGAGCCGGTCAAGCCGTGCGTCAACACGGTGATCATGTCGGGCACCGTGCACGGCTACATCAGCCAGTCCGACAAGGGCGAGCTGGTGATCGGCGCGGCCACCGATCAGTACGTCTCCTACAGCCAGCGCGGCAGCTTCCACGTGATCGAGCACACGCTGGAGGCGATCGTCGAGCTGTTCCCCTGCTTCTCGCGCATGCGCATGCTGCGCCAGTGGGGCGGCATCGTCGACGTGACGCCCGATCGCAGCCCGATCATGGGCCCGATGCCGATCGAGAACATGTACATGAACTGTGGCTGGGGTACGGGCGGGTTCAAGGCGACGCCCGGCTCGGGCCACGTGTTCGCGTGGACGGTGGCGAAGGACGAGCCGCACCCGATCGCAGCACCCTTCGCGCTCGAGCGCTTCTCCAGCGGCCAGCTGGTCGACGAGCACGGCGCCGCGGCCGTCGCGCATTGAGGGACGAAAGATGGCCAAAGCAGGCGCCCCGGCCAGAAGCGATGACCTGTATCACGAGGACTTCTATGTCTGGACCCGGCAGCAGTCGGAGCTGCTACGCGCCGGCCGGTTCGCCGAGCTCGATCTGCCGCATCTCGTAGAGGAGATCGAGGACTTGGGGACGAGCCAGCGCAAGGAGGTCTTCAGTCGCACACAGCAGATCATACGGCATCTGCTCAAACTCCATCACTCGGCATCAGCCGAGCCGAGGCAAAACTGGCGGCGGAGCGTCCGCGACCAGCGGGACGAGCTGGAACTCGCGCTGACGCCAAGCTTGCGTCGGGAACTCGAGGCCAGCCTGGCGATCCGATACGAGCGTGCGCGGCGCGCGGCCTTGGACGACCTCGCCGAGCATGGCGAACGCTCGATCGACGTGCCGGTCACCTGTCCCTATACGATCGAGCAGATCCTCGACCGGGATTGGCTGCCCGCGAACCGGCATGGCATCCAGGATCATCCGTTATAGGCCCGAACCATGCTCCTGATCCCCTGCCCCTGGTGCGGGCCGCGCGAGGAGACCGAGTTCACCTGCGGCGGCGAGGCGCACATCGCGCGGCCGCGGCAGCCGTCCGCGCTCTCCGACGGGCAGTGGGCCGAGTACCTGTTCATGCGCAGGAACCCCAAAGGCGTGCATGCGGAGCGCTGGCGCCACACCCTGGGCTGCGGGCGCTGGTTCAACGCCGCGCGTCATACCGTGAGCGACGAGATCCTGGCCATCTATCGCATGGGCGAGCAGCCTCGCCAAGGCGAGCCGGCCAGGCCGTCGAAGGCGAAGGCGGCCCGCCCGCGCCTCAAGGAGGTCTCGGACGAGATGCCGGCGCGCGAGCGGAGCGAGCGCTCATGAGCGCGGGCGGCCACGGGCACCAGGATTGGCGGCTCGCGGGCGGCGGCCGGCTCGACCGCAGACGCCGCCTCGGCTTCATCTGGGACGGCGCGCGCTACGAGGGCTACGCGGGCGACACCCTGGCCTCTGCCCTGCTCGCGAACGGCGTCCACCTGATCGGGCGCAGCTTCAAGTATCACCGCCCACGCGGCATCTTCTCGGCCGGCGCCGAGGAGCCGAACGCGCTGGTGCAACTGGGTGTGGGCGCACGCACCGAGCCGAACATCCGCGCCACCCAGATCGAGCTCTATGACGGGCTGATCGCTTGCAGCCAGAACTGCTGGCCCTCGGTCGGCTTCGACTTCGGTGCGGTGACCGATCTCCTCAGCCCGCTGTTCCCGTCCGGCTTCTACTACAAGACCTTCATGTGGCCGCCGTCCTGGTGGCGCACCGTGTTCGAGCCGCAGATCCGGCGCATGGCGGGGCTCGGCAAGGCGCCCAAGGAGGCAGACCCGGACCGCTACGAGCACATGTACGCGCATTGCGACGTGCTCGTGGCCGGTGCAGGGCCGGCCGGCCTCATGGCGGCGCTGACGGCGGGCCGCAGCGGCGCACGCGTGATCCTGGCGGAGCAGGAGCCCGAGCTCGGCGGCTCCCTGCTCTCGGAACCGATCGGCCATCCGAGCGTGGCCTGGCTCGAGCAGATCAAACGCGAGCTCGCCGCCTGCCCGGAGCTGCGCATCCTCATCCGCACCACCGCCTTCGGCTACTACGACCACAACTGGCTGGGGTTGGTCGAGCGCGGTGCCGATCATCTGGGGCCCGCGGCACCCGCCAACCTGCCACGGCAGCGCCTGTGGAAGCTGCGTGCACGTGAAGTCGTGCTCGCCACAGGCGCGATCGAGCGGCCGTTCGTTTTCGATGGCAACGACAAGCCGGGCGTCATGCTGGCGAGCGCCGTGCGCACCTACCTCAACCGCTTCGCGGTGCGACCGGGACGACGCGCGGTGGTCCTCACCAACAACGACAGCGCGTACCGGACCGCACTCGACCTGCGCGGCGCGGACGTCGAGGTGCTGGTGGTCGACACGCGACCCAAGGCCGCCGGGCTCCTGCCGGACAAGGCGCGGGATGCCGGCATCGGCGTGCTCGAAGGCCAGGCGGTCATAGGCACGAAGGGGCATCTGCGGATCTCGGGCGTGGTCGTGCAGCCGCTGAACCGGTCAGGCGACGGTGTGGCGGGGTCGACGCGCTCGATCGCCTGCGACCTGCTCTGCGTCTCGGGCGGCTGGATCCCGGCCATCCATCTGCACTCGCAGTCGCGTGGCCGTCCCCGCTACGACGAGGCGCGTGCGGTCTATCTGCCGGGCGAGCCGGTGCAGAACGAGCGCTCCGCCGGCGCGTGTGCCGGCGCCTTCACGCTCAAGGGATGCCTCGAGCAGGGCGCACACGCGGGGGTCGAGGCGGCGCAGGCTGCGGGGTTCGAGGCCGAGCTTCCGGATGGTCCCGCCTTGGACGAGCCGGAGGAGGCGCCGATGCGCGCGCTGTTCCACATCCCCTCCGCGAAGCGGCGCGGCAAGGCGTTCGTGGACTATCAAAATGATGTCACGGCGAGCGACATCGAGCTCGCGCTCCACGAGGGCTACCGCTCGATCGAGCATGTCAAGCGATATACCACGACCGGGATGGGAACCGATCAGGGGAAGACCAGTAACATCAATGCTATACAGGCCGTTTCTCGAATGTCGGGTCAACCGGTGCCGGAGATCGGCGTCACCACCTTCCGTCCGCCCTACAGCCCTGTGAGCTTCGGCGCGATCGTCGGGCGCAACTGCAAGGAGCGGTTCGACCCGGCCCGGCGCACGCCGATGCACGAATGGCACGTGGCGCACGGCGCCGTGTTCGAGGACGTGGGCCAGTGGAAGCGACCGCGGTACTACCCGAAGCTCGGCGAGGACATGCACGCCGCCGTGCGCCGCGAGGTCAAGGCCGCACGCGCATCCATCGGGGTGCTGGACGCCTCGACCCTCGGCAAGATCGACCTCCAGGGCCGCGATACCGCGGAATTCCTCAACCGCGTCTACACCAATGCCTGGAGCAAGCTCGCGATCGGCCGCTGCCGCTATGGCCTGATGCTGGGCGAGGACGGCATGGTGTTCGACGACGGCGTGACCACGCGGCTCGGCGAGACGCACTACCTCATGAGCACCACGTCGGGTGGCGCCGCGCGGGTGCTCGCCTGGCTCGAGGAGTGGCTGCAGACCGAGTGGCCGGAGCTGAAGGTGTATTGCACCTCCGTCACCGAGCAGTGGGCGACAGTGAGCCTGTGCGGCCCGCGCTGCCGCGAGCTGATGCGCGAGCTGGCCCCGGACATCGACCTCGACCCCGCGGCCTTCCCGCACATGAGCATGCGCGAAGGTCGCGTGCTGGGCGTTCCGGCGCGGATCTTCCGCATCAGTTTCACGGGCGAGCTGAGCTTCGAGATCCAGGTGCCCTCGCGCTACGGCCTGCCCTTGTGGAAGGAGGTCATGGCGCGCGGCGCCGCCTACGACATCATGCCCTACGGCACCGAGGGGATGCACGTGCTGCGCGCCGAGAAGGGCTTCATCATCGTGGGTCAGGACACCGACGGCACCGTGACGCCCTACGATCTCGGCATGGACTGGATCGTGAGCCGGCAGAAGCAGGACTTCCTCGGCAAGCGGTCGCTGGCGCGGGCCGACATGCAAAAGCCCGAGCGCAAGCAGTTCGTGGGCCTCCTGACGGATGATCCGGACGAGGTGCTGGAGGAGGGCGCCCAGATCGTGGCCGATCCCAAGCAGGCGATCCCGATGACCATGCAGGGCCATGTCACCTCCAGCTACATGAGCCCGAACCTCGGCCGCGCCTTCGCGCTCGCGATGGTGAAGGGCGGCCGGAGCCGGATCGGCCAGAAGCTCTACGTGCCGATGCCGGACCGGACGATCGCGGTCACTCTGACCGATCCGGTGTTCTTCGACCAGGACGGGGAGCGGATGCGTGCCTGACGCGCTGGAGGCTCGGAGCGCGCTCGATGCGGCACGGCGCCCGCGCGGCGTGCGCTTGGCGGAGCGCGCGGATCTCGGCAAGATCGACCTGCGCGGCGATCCCCAAGATCGCGCCTTCATGGCCGCGGTCGGCCGCTGCCTCGACATCCGCCTGCCGACCGAGCCCCTGGGCTCGGCGAGCAAGGGTCAGATCACGGTGATCTGGCTGGGGCCGGACGAATGGCTCGTGCTCTGCCCGGCGGAAGACGTCACGTTCTTCATGAACTCGCTGCGCGAAGCTCTCGGCGATGCCCACGCGGCGATCACGGACGTGAGCGATGCGCGCGTGGCGCTCCGCGTCGTGGGCCCCAATGCCCGCGACGTGCTCGCCAAGGGCTGCCCGCTCGATCTGCACCCGCGCGCGTTCAGGCCCGGCACCGCCGCCGGCAGCCGCCTCGCCAAGGCTGCGGTGCTGATCCACCTGATCGAGGACGACCCGCCCCTGGGCGCCACCTTCGACGTCTACGTCGCCCGCTCCTTCGCCCATTACCTCTGGGCCTGGCTCGAGGACGCCGGGCTCGAGTACGGCGTGCAGGTGGAAGCCGTGTCC
>CAZXYL010000458.1:0-2908 GCA_964644915.1 uncultured Geminicoccaceae bacterium | reverse complement strand
AGCCCGGCGAGATCCTGATCTCGGATGCGGTGCACGGTGCGCTCGCCGCCCGCTTCGAGTCCGTCGCCATCGGAGAGCTCGCGGTCAAGGGATTTGCGCAGCCGGTCAAGAGCTGGCGCCTCCTGGGTCTGCGCAGGGGCGCCGCGGATGCGCGCGCGCATCCATTCGTCGGGCGGCGGGCCGAGCTGCAGCAGTTCGATGGCCTGCTCGCGGCGTGTGGCGAGACCGGCTGCGGCCAAGCGATCCATCTTCGCGGCGAAGCGGGCATCGGCAAGACGCGGCTGGTGGAGGAATTCCAGCGCCGGGCGGAAGCCGCGGGTTTCGCCTGCCACAGCGCCCTGGTGCTGGACTTCGGGGTGGGCTCGGGTCAGGACGCGATCCGCTCGATCGTGCGCAGCCTGCTGGGGCTGGCGCCCGGAGACGAGCGGGCGGTTGTGGGATCGGCTGCGGCGCGCGTGCTCGCGGACCGCGCCCTGCCGCGGGAGATGGAAGTTTTCCTGCACGATCTGCTCGACCTGCCGCCGTCGCCCGAGCTGCGGGCGCTCTACGACGCCATGGACAATGCGACCCGCAATCGGGGCCAGCGGGAGACGGTGGCCCGTCTGGTCCAGGCGCAAAGCGCCGCATCGCCGCTCATGCTCGCGATCGAGGATGTCCACTGGGCCGATCCCCTGACGCTCGAGCACCTCGGACGTCTGGCCGAGACGGTGGCGGACTGCCAGGCGCTCCTGGTTATGACTTCGCGCATCGAGGGCGATCCGCTCGATGCGGCCTGGCGATCACGCATCGGCGGCACCCCGCTCATGACCATGGACCTCGGGCCGCTGCGCCAGCGCGACGCCGAGGTGTTGGCCAGCGCGTTCGTGAATGCGACTGGCGAGTTCGCGCGCCGCTGCGTCGAGCGCGCGGCGGGCAATCCGCTGTTTTTGGAGCAGCTCCTGCGCCACGCCGAGGAGCGGAGCGGGGGCGGCGTCCCCGGCTCGGTGCAGAGCCTGGTGCAGGCGCGCATGGACCAGCTCGAGCCTGCGGACAGGCAGGCGCTGCAGGCCGCGTCCGTCTTCGGCCAGCGGTTCTCGCTGGAAGGCCTGCGGCACATCCTGGGCGCGCCGGCCTACGACTGCGGACGCCTCGCCGCCCACTTCCTCGTGCGGCGCCAGGGCGAGGGTTTCCTGTTCGCGCACGCCCTGATTCGGGATGCGGTCTACGATTCCCTGCTCGGCACCAGACGCCGCGAGCTGCACGGCTTGGCCGCGGGCTGGTTTGCCGGCCGGGATCCGGTGCTCCGCGCCGAGCACCTGGACCGGGCGGAAGATCCGGGAGCGCCTCGGGTCTATCTCGAGGCCGCGCGCGCGCAGGCGGCGGACTACCGCTACGAACGCGCGCTGAGCCTGGTCGGGCGCGGCCTCGAGCTCGCGCTCGACGAGGCGGACCGCTTCGCGCTCACCTGTCTGCAGGGCGATCTCTTCCACGATCTCGGCCTGATGCCGCCGGCCCGCGAGGCGTACGAGGCGGCGCTCGTCGCAGCGCCGGACGAGCGCGGCCGCTGCCAGGCCTGGATCGGACTGGCGGCGGTCAAGCGCGTGACGGACGATCTGGATGGCGCGTTCGCCGATCTGGCGCAGGCGGAAACCGTGGCCGCGCCCCTCGGGCTCACCGCGGAGCAGGCGCGCATCCATTTCCTGCGCGGCAACCTGTTCTTCCCGCGCGGCGACATCGAGGGGTGCCTCGAGGAGCACCACCGAAGTCTCGAGCTTGCGCGCCGCGTCGGCTCGCCCGAGCTCGAGGCGGCAGCACTCGGAGGGCTCGGCGATGCCGAATACGTGCGCGGCCGCATGAGGACCGCCTTCGGTTTTTTCAGGCGCTGCGTCGAGCTCTGCCGCGCGCACGGCCTCGGCCGGATCGAGGTCGCGAACTTCAGCATGTTCGGCCACACCCAGCTCTATTTCCGGCCCCAGGGCGAGGCGCTCCACGACGCGCTCGCCGCGGCGGAGGCGGCGGCCCGGGTCGGCCATCAGCGCGCCGAGCTGAACGCTCGCCTCGCCGCCTTCTTCGCGCTCTACGAGCTGGCCGATCTGGAGCGCGCGCGCGAGCAGGTGCTGGTGGCACGGGCGCTGGTGCAGCGGCTGGGCGCCAGGCGGTTCGATCAGGCCTGCCTGCAGTATCTCGGCAAGATCGCGCTGGCCCAAGGGCGGCGCGCGGAAGCGATCGAGGTCCTGCACGAGGCGCTGGTGGTCGCGCGCGAGACCGGGCCCGGCTTTCACGGACCCGGGATCGTGGGCGCGCTCGCGGACGCGCTCGAGGACCCAAAGGAGCGCCGCGAGCTGCTGGCCGAGGGCGACCGGATGATGGCGGCGGGCGCGGTCGGCCATAACCACCTACGCTTCTTCCCGGATGCCGCCGATCTCGCGCTCCGCATGGGCGATCTCGACCTGGCCGCGCGCTACGCCCGGGCGCTCGAGGACTACACCCGCCCGGAGCCGTTGCCCTGGGCCGGGTTCTTCATCGCGAGAACGCGCGCGCTGATCGGCCACGCGCGCGGCAAGCGGGATGTCGCGGAACTCGAGCGACTTCGCGAGGAAGCGAGGCGCCTTGGGCTGATCCTGGCGATCCGACCGCTCGATGAGGCGCTCGGGGTCTGATACCCGGCGAGGAACCAGGGGGAGGGACAAAGAGCAATGACGGAACCCGTTTTGCGGCCCGGAGCGATCGCGCTCGTGACGGGTGCCAGCAGCGGCATCGGCGCGGCGACGGCCCGCATGCTCGCGGAGCGCGGCGCGCGTGTGATCTGCGTCGGCCGCTCGCGCGCGTCGCTCGGGCGCATCGTCGAGGAGCTCGCGGGCCAGGGCTTCGCGCTCGACCTCGACATCACCGATCCCGAGGCCACCGCGCATCTGCTCGAGCGACTGCC
>CAZXYL010000457.1:0-1534 GCA_964644915.1 uncultured Geminicoccaceae bacterium | reverse complement strand
AGGGCGCTCTGCTGGCGGGCGCGCTCGCCTTCACCACCGCGCCCGCGAGCGCCGCCACGCCCGACGACGTCCTGGTGATGGCGAGCCAGATCGACGACATCATCAGCCTCGATCCGGCCGAGATCTTCGAGTTCTCGGGCGCGGAATACGGCGCCAACGTCTACGACCGGCTGGTCACCTACCCGGTCGACGATGTCGAGGACCTGCAGGGCCACGTCGCCGAGAGCTGGGAGATCGCGGACGACGGCAAGACCTGGACCTTTCGCATCCGCGAAGGCATCACCTTCCACTCCGGCCGGCCGCTGACCGCAGAGGACGCCGCCTTCTCGCTCCAGCGCGTGGTCAAGCTCAACCAGACGCCGGCTTTCATCCTGACCCAGTTCGGCTTCACGCCCGAGAACGTCGACGAGACGATCAAGGCGCTGGACGAGCGCACGCTGCAGGTGGTGCTCGATCAGCCCTACGCCCAGAGCTTCTTCCTCTACTGCCTGACCGCGGGCGTGGGCGCCGTGGTCGACAAGGAGGAGGTCCTGGCGCACGAGGAGGACGGCGATCTCGGCCACAAGTGGCTGCGCACGGCGTCCGCCGGCTCCGGCCCGTTCAAACTCGTCTCCTGGAGACCGAACGAGAGCCTGACCATCGAGAAGAACCCGGATTACTGGCAGGGCGAGCCGGGCTTCACCCGCGTCATCACGCGCCACGTCGCGGAGCCCGCGACCCAGATGCTGCTGCTCGAGCAAGGCGACATCGACGTCGCGCGCAACCTCGGCCCAGACCAGGTCAAGGCGCTCGCGAACAATCCGGATGTCGTGGTCAAGGAGATCCCGAAGGGGGCGATCTACTACCTGGGCCTCAATCAGCAGAACGAGCACCTGGCCAAGCCGGAGGTCAGGCAGGCGCTCAAGTACCTGGTCGACTACGAGGGCGTCGCGGATACCATCCTCGAGGGCTCGGCGGTGGTCCACCAGGCCTTCCTGCCGCGGGGCTTTCTCGGCGCCATCGAGGACAAGCCGTTCTCCCTCGACGTCGAGCGCGCCAGGCAGCTGCTCCAGGAAGCCGGGCTCGAGAACGGCTTCACCGTGACCATGGACACGATCAACACCTCCCCGGTCATCGACATCGCGCAGGCGATCCAGGCGTCCTTCGCCGAGGCCGGTGTCCAGCTCGAGATCATCCCGGGCGACAACCGGCAGACGCTGACCAAGTACCGCGCCCGCAACCACGACATCTACATCGGCCGCTGGGGGCCCGACTACCAGGACCCGCACACCAACGCCGACACCTTCGCCTCCAACCCGGACAACTCGGAAGCCGGGCCGGTCGGCAAGCTCGCTTGGCGGAACGCCTGGGATATCCCCGAGATGACCGAGCGGACGGCGGCCGCGGTGCTCGAGCAGGACACCACCGCGCGCGCGCAGCTGTACGAGGAGCTGCAGCGCGAGCACCAGGAGACCTCGCCGTTCGTGATCATGTTCCAGGACATCGAGCTGATCGCCGAGCGCGCGAACGTGCAGGGCCTGATCTGGGGCCCGTC
>CAZXYL010000456.1:0-2562 GCA_964644915.1 uncultured Geminicoccaceae bacterium | reverse complement strand
GAGGTGCTGCAAAGGTTTCGCCTGGCGGCCGAGGGCCACGGCAAGGTGCAGCCGCCCGCGCGCCATCGCGAGCGCATCCGCACCTATTTCGACCCGCTGCCGTTCTGGTACCGGCCGTTCGAGGACGCGGACAACGACGAGCGCAGCTTCCCGCTGCACGCGATCACGCAGCGCCCGATGGCAATGTACCACTCCTGGCACTCGATGAACGCCTGGCTGCGCCAGATCCTCGGCAGCAACCGGCTCTACGTGCCCCGCGCGCTCGCCGACGCGCAGGGGCTCGAGGACGATCAGTGGGTCTGGGTCACCAGCCGGCACGGCCGGATCAAGGCGCAGATCCGGCTCATGGACGGGGTCAACGGCCAGACCTGCTGGACCTGGAACGCGATCGGCCGGCGGGCCGGGGCCGGGCGCCTGCCGGCGAACGCGCCCGAGGTGGAGAAGGGCTTTCTGCTCAACCATCTGATCGACGAGCTTCTACCGGAACGCGAGGGCGGCTATCGCTACGCCAACGCCGATCCGGTGACCGGCCAGGCGGCCTGGTACGATCTGCGGGTGCGCATCGAGCCGGCCGAGGCCGGCGAGGAGCCGGTGAGCGCGCCCCAGTTCCCACCCTTGCACGCGCCGCCGGGCCTGCCGCCGGTGCCGCACGAGGTGCGCTACGGCGAGAGCTTCAGGTCTGACGAGGGAGACGGGCGATGACCAGCCTGCCCGAGCTGCCCACGCCCAGGCAGCTGTGCCTGGTGATCGATCTCGACACCTGCGTCGGCTGCCAGGCCTGCGTCGTCAACTGCAAGGAATGGAACACCGGCGGCTACCCGGCGCCGCTCACCGATCAGGACCCCTACGGCAAGGAGGCGCGCGGCGCCTGGCTGAACCGGGTGCACACCTATGAGGTGGGCGAAGGCGCGGACGGCCGCACCGTCCACTTTCCCAAGTCCTGCCTGCACTGCGCCAATGCCGAGTGCGTCACGGTCTGCCCGACCGGGGCGTCCTACAAGCGGGCCGAGGACGGCATCGTCCTGGTCGACGAGGACCTGTGCATCGGCTGCGGCCTGTGCGCCTGGGCGTGCCCCTACGGCGCGCGCGAGATGGACCTGGGCCGGGGCGTGATGAAGAAGTGCACGCTCTGCATCGATCGCATCTACAACGAGAACCTGGAAGAGGTGGACCGGCTCCCGGCGTGCGTGCGCACCTGCCCCTCGAACGCGCGCCACTTCGGCGATCTCGCCGATCCCGACTCCCATGTCTCGCGCCTGGTCGCCGAGCGCGGCGGCATGGACCTCATGCCGGAGATGGGCTATCGGCCGACCAACAAATACCTGCCGCCGCGCCCGCGCAAGACCGCGCCGGGCTATGAGGGCGCGCCCGCGGCCCTGGAGGATGCGGCACCGCAAGGTGGCTTCCTCGCCTGGCTGGACAAGGTTCTCAGCAATTGATGGCGTTTGCGGAGGTTGGTTCGTCGCCATATCTTCTGCGACGCGGAGTACTTGACAAAGCTTGTCATCGAGGTAGTACCGCCCCCATGGGCACCACGACGCTCAACATCTCGCTCCCCGAAGCGCTGAAGAAGCACGTGCAGAAGCGCGTGGCGGAAGGGGCGTTCAGCAACGCGAGCGACTTCGTGCGCGCCCTGATCCGCCTCGACAAGGAGCGGGAGGAGAAGCTTGCGGCTCTGCGGCGGGACGTCGCCGTCGGCGTCGAGCAGCTCGATCGCGGCGCTGGTCTCGATGGTGAGCAGGTTTTCGCCGAGCTCCTGGGCGAAGATCAACAGCGTTAGGAGATGGCCCGCCTCATCCTTGCCCCCGAGGCGAGGCAGGATCTCCACGAGATTCGCGATTACATCGCCAAGAACAACCCCGATGCAGCTCGCCGCGTGGTGAGGCGAGTGCGGGATGTGGCGCGCATGATCGCAAGCGCCCCGGCGATGGGGCGTGAGCGGCCGGAACTCGGCGTCGATCTACGGTCGTTTGTCGCCGATCGCTATGTGCTCTTCTACCGCCCCCTTGAGGGAGAGGTCGGCATCGAGCTCGCCCGCGTGCTTCATGGTGCTCGCGACGTCGAGGCCATCGTCTCGGGGGCGAGCGAGTAGTCGTGCATCCGGCGCCGTCGATCATCTTTTTCACCACCGCCTCGGGCGCCGGCTACGGCCTCCTGTTCCTGCTCGCGCTGGGCGCCGCATTCGGGCTGATCCCGAGCGCGCGCTGGCTGGGCATCGTGGGACTGGCGCTTGCGCTCGGCCTGATCACGCTGGGCCTGCTCGCGTCCACCTTCCATCTCCGCCATCCCGAGCGCGCCTGGCGGGCGGTCTCGCAATGGCGCTCGTCCTGGCTCTCGCGCGAGGGCGTCATGGCGCTGCTGACCTATGTTCCGGCTGCGATCTTCGCGATCGGCTGGGTGTTCCTGGAAGATACCGGCGGCCTGTTCGCCTTGTGCGCGCTTCTGGCGGCCATCGGCGCGGCGATCACGGTCTGGTGTACCGGCATGATCTACGCTTCGATCAAGCCGGTCCGCGAGTGGCGGCACCGCTTCGTGCCGTGGCTCTATCTCGTGTTCGCGCTC